>NZ_JPJC01000206.1:48838-62864 GCF_000733135.1 Sphingomonas sp. FUKUSWIS1 | reverse complement strand
CCCGAGCCGATCTGCCGGGGCGGGACGGGGGCGTTCCGCCCGGTCGGGTAATTGCCTTCTCACAAAGCGATCAGGCATCGCTCGACCGGCTCTGGGCCGTGGTCCATGATCGCGCAGCCGCGCTGCTTCCCCGCAATGACGATCTGGCGCTCAAGGCGGATCAGCGCCTACGCTGCGAGCGGGCTGCGGCGACACTGCGTGCGGCGGGCACGGACCCGTTGATCGTTGCGGAGCATCTCCGCGAAGCTCGGACCGGGCTCGCCGCAGTGCTCGGTCTCGATGCGACCGGCGAGATGCTCGATGCACTGTTCGGCCGGTTCTGCATCGGCAAGTGATGTTCCACGTGGAACAACTTTGACGCGATCGTCGCGTCGCTCTACGGCGATGGCATGTTCGATGTAGTGGTGGTTGGCGGTGGCCATGCCGGGACCGAGGCCGCAGCCGCGGCAGCGCGGAGGGGCGCGCGTACTGCGCTGGTGTCGTTCGACGCGCGGCAGATTGGTGCGATGTCATGCAACCCGGCGATAGGCGGGCTTGGCAAAGGCCATATGGTGCGCGAGGTCGATGCCTTTGACGGGCTGATCGGTCGTGCTGCCGATGCCGCAGCGATCCATCACCGGATGCTCAATCGCAGCAAAGGATCCGCGGTCCAGGGGCCGAGGATCCAGGCCGACCGCAGGCTCTATGCAGCGGCGATCCAGGCACAGCTGGCGGCGACGCCGAACCTGTCGATCATCGCCGGCGAGGTCAGCGCGCTGCATCTGGAGGGTGGTCGCGTCGCAGGTGTCGTGCTTGCCGACGGCGCCGTGGTCGCAGCGCGCGCGGTGGTGCTCGCGACTGGGACGTTCCTGGGCGGGCGGATCTTCCGTGGCGATGACCGCGAGGAAGGGGGCCGGATCGGCGAGCGCGCGGCGAAGCCACTGGCGGACCAGCTCCGCGCGCGTGCGCTGCCCATGGCGCGGCTTAAGACCGGAACCCCGCCACGGCTCGACGGGCGGACGATCAATTGGGGCGCGCTTGCCGAGCAGCCCTCCGATCCCGAGCCATGGACGATGTCGCCGATGACGACCGACCGTATCCTGCCGCAGGTCGCCTGTGCGATCACGCGGACGACGGACGAGACGCATGCGATCATCCGCGACGCGTTCCACCGGTCGCCGCTGTTCACCGGCGCGATCGAGGCCGCGGGGCCGCGCTATTGTCCGTCGATCGAGGACAAGGTTTCTCGCTTTGGCGACCGCGACGGCCATCAGCTGTTCCTCGAACCCGAGGGGCTCGACGACGCGACGATCTATCCCAATGGTCTGTCGACGTCCTTGCCCGTCGAGGTTCAGGCAGCGATGCTCGCGAGCATTCCCGGGCTCGAGCGTGTCGTGATGACGATGCCGGGCTATGCCGTCGAATATGATTATATCGATCCGCGCGCGCTCGATACGCGATTGGCGCTTCCCGCGATCGACGGCGTGTTCTGCGCCGGCCAGCTCAACGGGACCACGGGCTATGAAGAGGCAGCGGGGCAGGGGCTGGTCGCCGGGCTCAATGCGGCGGCGCATGCCTGTGATCTCGCACCGGTGATCCTCGACCGCGCGTCGAGCTATCTCGGCGTGATGATCGACGACCTTGTCCTGCAGGGCGTCACCGAGCCATACCGGATGCTGACCGCGCGTGCCGAGTTCCGGCTGTCGCTTCGCGCGGACAATGCCGAGACACGGCTTGGTGGGATCGCGGAGGCGGCGGGATGCCTCGGCACCGCGCGGCTTGCCCATCAGCGCGCGCGTGGCGAAGACCGGGCCCGGTTCCGATCCGCGCTGCACGGCGAACGCACCGCGACCGAGATCGCGGATCAGGGCGTTGCGGTGGGGCGTGATGGCGCGCGGCGGACTGCGTTCGACTGGTTGCGCTTCGAGGGCGTGAAGCTCGCGCATGTCGCGCCTGATGCGGCGATCGGGATCCCGGCGGCGGTGGTCGACGAGGTCGTCGAGGATGCGCGCTACGCCCCCTATATCGAACGGCAGGCGCAGGAGGTCGCGCGGTTGCGTGCGGACGAAGCGATCCTGTTACCCCAGGATCTTGCCTATGATCGGGTCCCCGGTCTGTCGAACGAAATGATCGACCGATTGAGTGCGGCACGACCGCTGTCCTTGGCCGCTGCGGCACGCATCCGGGGCATCACGCCCGCAGCGCTGTCTGCGGTGCTTCTCCATACGAAACGAGTGCCGGCATGACCGAAGACGAAGCACGGACCTGGGTCCTCGAGCGGTTTGGCCCCGTCGCGACCGAGCGGGTTGCGGCGTTCGTCGCGATGGTCGTCGAGGAGGCCGCGCATCAGAATCTGATCGCACCTTCGACGATCCCGACGATCTGGGAGCGGCATGTCGTCGACTCGCTTCAGCTGGTTGCACTCGCGGGCCCGGAGACGGATGCGATGCGCTGGCTCGACATCGGGACCGGAGGTGGTTTTCCGGGCATGGTCGTCGCACTGGTCCGCAATGGGCCGGTCGATCTCGTCGAACCACGCCGGCGTCGCGCGGACTTTCTCCAGCTCTGCGTCGCCAGGCTCGGGCTCGGCGAGCAGGTTCGAGTGCATCCGACCAAGGTCGAGTCCGTCACCGCAACGGCGCGGATCATTTCGGCGCGCGCGGTCGCCTCGCTCGAAAACCTTTTGCGTGGCGCGGCGCACTGCGCCACAACAGAGACGCGGTGGCTATTGCCTCGGGGGCGTCTCGATGAGGCAGAGATCACCGCACTTCAGAAGCCTTGGCACTTTATGTTCCACGTGGAACAAAGCGTCACGAACCCGGAGTCGTCTATCGTGGTTCTGGATCGAGTCCGCGCGCGATGATCACCATCGCGGTCGCCAATCAGAAGGGTGGGGTGGGCAAGACCACCAGTGCCATCAATCTCGCGACCGCATTGGCGGCGACGGGAATGCGAGTGCTGCTGGTCGATATCGACCCGCAGGGCAACGCCTCGACCGGCCTTGGAATCGGCCATGCGCAACGCGTCAAATCGAGCTATGACGTCCTTATCGGCGAAGCGACGATCGACCAGGCCGTGGTGCACAGCCGCGTGCCCCGGCTCGACGTGATCCCCGCGACGGTCGATCTGTCGGGGGCGGAGATCGAGCTCGTCGAATTTGATGCCCGGACGCATCGGCTCGATCGTGCGATGCAGGACTCGACCGGGCATTGGGATATCGCGCTGATCGATTGTCCGCCTTCGCTCGGGCTGCTGACGATCAATGCGATGGTCGCAGCGGATGCGCTGCTCGTGCCGCTCCAATGCGAATTCTTCGCGCTCGAAGGCCTGTCGCAGCTGCTCAGCACGGTCGAGCGTATCCGTCAGCGGTTCAACCCCGGCCTGTCGATCCTCGGCGTTGCGCTGACGATGTATGACCGCCGCAACCGGCTTACCGATCAGGTCTCGGCGGATGTCCGCGCGGTGCTGGGCAAGGTGGTGTTCGAAACGGTCATCCCGCGCAACGTGCGGCTGTCGGAAGCGCCCAGTCACGGACTTCCGGCGCTGATCTACGACCATCGCTGCAGCGGATCGCAGGCGTATATCGCGCTTGCCCGCGAGATGATCGGTCGGCTTCCGGTATCGGCACGGGCAGCCGCGTGAGGGTATTGGCATGAGTGAAGGTACCAAGCGCGGCCGGCCGGGGCTCGGTCGCGGACTGAACGCGCTGCTGGGCGAGATGGCCCGCGAGGCGCCGGTAAGCGCGAGCGGTGATGCGCCGACCAATAGCGGCGTGCGCATGCTGCCGGTCAGTTCGTTGTCGCCGCATCCTGACCAGCCCCGCCGTCACTTTGACGAAGCGATGCTGAGCGAGCTCGCAGCCTCGATCGCTGCACGGGGCTTGATCCAGCCGATCATCGTCCGGCCGCACGGTCATGATTATCAGATCGTCGCGGGCGAGCGCCGTTGGCGCGCGGCACAACGGGCGCGACTGCACGAGGTCCCGGTCGTCGTCCGCGACTTCGACGACGCCGAAACGCTCGAAATCGCGCTGATCGAGAATATCCAGCGCGAGGATCTCAACGCGATCGAGGAGGCGCAGGCCTATCAGCGCCTGGCGGCCGAATATGGCCATACGCAGGAGGTGCTGGCCAAGATCGTCCATAAGTCGCGCAGCCATGTCGCCAATTTGTTGCGGCTGCTCGAACTGCCTGCGCAGGTTCAGTCGCAGGTGGTCGAAGGATCGCTGTCGATGGGGCACGCGCGCGCGCTGCTCGGTTCGCCCGATGTCGAGACACTGGCGGACCAGGTGATCGCCCGCGGGCTTTCGGTGCGCGAGACCGAAAAGCTGGCGCGCGATGCCAAACCGGGCCGGACTCGGTCGGGCGGGGCTGCGGCGACCGCGGCGAACGAGGCGCGGATCCCCGATGCGGATATCGCAGCGCTCGAGCGGCAGCTGGCCGATCTGCTGGGTCTACAGGTGCGCGTTGCGCATAGTGAGACGGGCGGCACGCTGACACTGAGTTATTCGACGCTCGATCAGCTCGACATGGTGTGCCAACGGCTGACGGGCGGGGCGATTTGAACTTCTGGGGGGAAGCGGGTCGCGTCCTCCCCTCCGTTACGTCCGCCTGACGGGGGGAATTTAGCGGGCTTTAGTTTCTGCGCGCGATCGCTTGGGCAAGGGCGACGATGGCGGCATCCGCGACGACCCCGCCGGGATTGCCCGGGGCCATGATCGCGCGTTCGGCGGTGCGGACTCGGGCGATGGCCGTAGCGAGCATCACTGGCGACCAGCGGCGGAGCGACTTGGCGGTCTGTGCCTCGTCGCGGAAGAAGACGCGGTGGCGCTTCATCACCGTATCGACCGACTCGCCGCGATCGATCTCGCCGCGCATCTCGGCCAGCGCGATCAGTCTGCGGACGAGCTGCCGCAGCCACGGGATCGGCGAGGTTCCGGCTTCTTCCAGCCGCGCGAGTTCGGTCCCGAGATCGGCGACACGCCCCTCGATCGCCGCGTCGATCGCCTGACCCATCTCCGCCTCGCCGAGGTCTGCGCCGATCGCATCGAGCGCAGCGTGGTCGAGATCATGCGGTCGTTCGGGGCTCGCGTCGAGATACAGAGCAAGCTTGTCGATCTCGCGCGCGATGACCGCCCGGTCGCCGCCGGTGGTCTCGACGAGGCGGCGCGCGACGCCGGGGGCAGGGCGCAGGCCCTGTTCGCCCGCCATCGTGCTGGCGAGCAGCTCTGCATCGGCGGCGGTCGGCGCGTAGCAGGCGAACGCCATCGCACGCGGCGATTCCAGCGCCAGCTTGACGATCTTCGCACTCGTCTTGACGCTGGGCGCGATCGCGACGACCGGGTTGCCCGCTCGATCGGCGTTCAACAGAGTGGTGAATGCCTCGAGGCTCTCCTCGCCCGCCGACGCTACGCGGACGTGACGCGCGGTGGCGAAGAGCGACAGGGCGGCCGCCTCGTCGGCAAGCCGCGAGGGATCGGATCTGAGCTGTGCGCCATCCAGATCGACACGCTCCGCATCGGGGCCCATCGCCTTGGCGAGCGTGCGGGCGAGGTCGCTTGCACCGGCCTCGTCAGGGCCGTGGAGGAGATAGAGACGGATATCGGGGCCGGGCCTGGCCAATGCGGCGCGGATCTGGTTGGCGCTGGCCTTCACGGGGCCGGCGTGGGGGCCGGCGGGGTCCGCTGCGCATAGAGCGCGATCCGCGCGACGATCTGATCCGCAACGATTCCCGACAGACGTTCCAGCGCGGTATTCTCGGCAGCGATCGTCGCATATTCGGACCGGACGACATCGATGCCGGCGTCGGATCCGGCAGTCGCGTCGAGCAGGACGGTACCGTCACCGATCCTGACGAGCTGATAGCGCGCGCGCAGGATCCGGCGTTCGCGCGACACGCTGTCGTCGCGACGCACGCCGAGGCCGTTGATCTGGTCCTCGAGCCGGATATCGATCCGATACAGCGGCGCAGCGCCGTTCGACGGCAACCGATCGCGGAGCGCGGTCGCCATCAGCCACCCGGACTTGCCCTCGATCGGCGTGATCTCGACTTGGCCGAGCGTGCCGGCAACCGCGCCGCTGCTGCCGCCCGAATAGAGCGGATGTAGCCCGCAACCCGCCAGGCTGGTCGAGAGCAGCAGGGCTCCGGCAAGAAGCGCGTACCGCGTCATGCGACGATGTTCACGAGGCGGTCGGGCACGACGATCACTTTCCGGGGCGGCTTGCCCTCGAGCAGGCGGACGATCTTGTCAGAGGCCAGCGCGGCCGCCTCGACCTCATCCTTCGGCGCGCCCTTGGGGAAGACGAGCGTGTCGCGCAGCTTGCCATTGACCTGCACCGCGATGGTGACCTCGTCATCGACCAGCAGCGCCGGATCGACTTCGGGCCACACAGCGTCGGCGATCAGGCCGTCGTTACCCGCGGTCGCCCAGGCTTCCTCGGCAACGTGCGGCACCATCGGGCTGACGAGCAGCAGCAAGGTCCGGATCGCCTGTTCGCGGTCGGCGGACTGCGGTGCCTTCTCGATTGCGCTGCACAGGCTGTAGAGCCGCGCGACCGCCTTGTTGAACTGCAAGCCATTGATATCGCTCTCGATACCCACTGTCGTCCGGTGGCAGAGCTTGCGCAACGCGATGTCGTCACCCTCGGCGTTGGCGGCACCGTCGGCCTCGATCAGGCGCCAGAGACGCTGGACGAACCGCCACGCGCCTTCGATACCCGATTCACTCCAGGGCAGATCGCGCTCGGGCGGCGAGTCGGAGAGCACGAACCAGCGCACCGCGTCGGCGCCATACTGGTCGACGATCGGCTCGGGATCGACGGTGTTCTTCTTCGACTTCGACATCTTCTCGACACGACCGACGGTGATCGCGTCACCCGTCGCGATCTCGATGCCGTCGCGCACGTCGTCGGGGCCGAGCCAGCGGCCGTCCGCGGACTTGTACGTCTCGTGCGTAACCATGCCCTGCGTGAACAGCCCGGCAAACGGCTCGGCGATGTCGAGCATGCCGATATGCTTCAGCGCGCGCGTCCAGAAGCGGGCGTAGAGCAGATGCAGGATCGCATGCTCGACGCCGCCGATATACTGGTTGACCGGCAGCCACTTCTCCGCGCCCGTCCGGTCGAACGGTTTCGCATCCGGCTGGCTGGCGAAGCGGATGAAATACCACGATGAATCGACAAACGTGTCGAGTGTGTCGGTCTCGCGTCGCGCATTCCCGCCGCAGCTAGGGCAGGGGACATGCTTCCAGGTTGGATGACGATCGAGCGGGTTGCCGGGGATGTCGAACGACACGTCCTCGGGCAGGACGATCGGCAGCTGGTCCTTGGGCACCGGCACCGCGCCGCACGCGTCGCAGTGGATGATCGGGATCGGCGTGCCCCAGTAACGCTGGCGGCTGACGCCCCAGTCGCGCAGGCGGAACACGGTCGTGCCCTTGCCCCAGCCTTCGCCCTCGGCGCGCTCGATCACGACACGCTTGGCGTCCTCAATGTCCATTCCGTCGAGGAAGTGCGAGTTGACGATCGTGCCCGCACCCGTCCAGGCGGTGTCGCCGACGAACACGGGGGCCTCGTCGTCGCCTTCGCTGACGACGCGCTTGACCGGCAGGTCGTATTTGCGCGCGAAATCCAGATCGCGCTGGTCATGCGCGGGCACGCCGAACACCGCGCCCGTACCATATTCCATCAGCACGAAGTTCGCGATGTAGACGGGTAGTTCCCACGTCTTATCGAGCGGATGCGTCGCGCGGATCCCGGTGTCGAAGCCCAGCTTCTCCTGCGTATCGAGTTCCGCCGCGGTGGTGCCGCCACGCTTGCAGAGTTCGATGAACGCAGCCGCATCGGGGTTCGTCTCGGCGATCGCGCGCGCGATCGGATGATCCGCGGCGACCGCGACGAAGCTCGACCCGAACATCGTGTCGGGCCGCGTCGTGAACACCTCGACCGAGTCGATGCCGGTCGCATTGCCCGCCAGCGCGAACTTGAACTGCAGGCCCTGGCTGCGGCCGATCCAGTTCTCCTGCATCAGCTTGACCTTGTCAGGCCAATGCTCGAGCGCGCCAAGGCCGTCGACCAGCTCGTCGGCGAAGTCGGTGATCTTCAGGAACCACTGCGACAGCTTGCGCCGCTCGACCAGCGCGCCCGAGCGCCAGCCGCGCCCGTCGATCACCTGCTCGTTGGCGAGCACGGTCATGTCGACCGGATCCCAGTTGACCGCCGATTCCTTGCGGTAGACCAAGCCTGCCGCGAACAGGTCGAGGAACAGCGCCTGCTCATGCCCGTAATAGTCAGGCTCGCACGTCGCCAGCTCACGCGTCCAGTCGAGCGCGAAGCCCAGCCGCTTCAGCTGCGCCTTCATCGTGGCGATGTTGGCGCGCGTCCAATTGCCCGGATGCACGCCCTTTTCCATCGCCGCGTTCTCGGCGGGCATGCCGAACGCGTCCCAGCCCATCGGATGGAGCACTTCCATGCCCTTCATCCGACGGAAGCGCGCGAGCACGTCCCCCATCGTGTAGTTGCGGACATGCCCCATGTGGATGCGCCCCGACGGATAGGGGAACATCTCGAGCACGTACGAGCGCGGCTTGGTCGAAGAATCGTCAGCGGCGAACGTGTTGCGTTCGTCCCAGACCTTCTGCCACGCCGCGTCCGCCTTCAACGCATTGAAACGCGACGCCATGATGTCGTCCTCAGCCCGCGATCGAGGCGCGACGCAGGTCGCGGGCCTTGGTCAGGATGATGTCCTCGAGCTTCTGCGTGGTCGCCGCCTGGACGGGTGCGGACACCCACTGGCCGTTGCGGTTGATCTCGCGCAGTGCCGCGACGCGGACGGCATCGGCGCGCAGGTCCTGGTCGAGGATCGATACCGTTACCTTCATCCGCTCGGCCGGGGTCTGCGGGTTGACGTACCAGTCGGTGACGATGACGCCGCCATTGGAGTCGGTCTGAAGCAGCGGCATGAAGCTCAGCGTGTCGAGCGTCGCGCGCCAGAGATAGCTGTTGACGCCGATCGTGGTGATCTTCGACGCGGCCAGATCGGCCTTGGGACGGGCGCTGCCGCCGCCGCACGCAACCAGCGGCAGAGCGGCGAGAACCACGAGGGCGGTACGCGGGCGGAACATCGGCATCATCCTGGCAATAGATCGTCGTCAGCCTCTACAGGGCGGGCCTGCTACCCGCAAGGATGGGGTGGGCGTCTGCAATTCGTCCGGCAACCACGGCGTTCGACCTGTTCTGTGTGTCTGATGCAACACCTTCGGATAATCATTAGGTGCGGATAGCTGACGAGGATCGATCTGTGTTAGCTGCCGTTCAGCGAAGGAATCGTAACAAGATTCGTCTATAAAAGATTCGCAGGGAGTTGTTATTTTGGTCGCCAAGCGCGTGATGGTCGGGATGTTCGCCGGAGTGGCTGCTGCCGCTGCGGTCTTCGTCGCGCCCGCGTTCGGCGCCTCCGAACAGCAGGTCCGCATCGCCAAGCGCCCGGCGCTGTCGGTGCGGGGCACGGGCGGCTTCACCCCATCGGCGGCGGATCCCCGGCTTGCGGCGCTGTTCGCGCGCGGCGGCTTCGATGCCGGCAGCTTCCGCTTCACCCCGGCCGAAACGCGTCGCGACAATCGTGCCGTCACCGTCGCTGTCCGCGCGCAGACTAACCGTGGTATCGATACCACGCGTCTCGCGACCAGCACCGCGCCGACCGTCGGATTGGCGCCGATCGCGTATAATCTGGGCATGTCGGTCGGCTGGAAGCGGTTTGCGGTGTCGGGCGATCTGGCACGCGTCGATCTGGCCGGGATGCCGGGCAGTCGCAGCTCCGCCGATGTCGCGGTCAGCTATGCGGGCAAGCGGTTCACGGGCAGCGTCAAGGCTGCGGCGGATCGTCCGCTCGCCAATACGCCGCGTCTCGTCGAGGATGCGCCGAGCTATTCTGTCGATCTCGGCGGATCCTATTCGCTTACGCGCAACATCGATGTGACCGCGGGCGTCCGCTATCGGTCGGACCGTGAGCGGTTCGTTCGGCTCGAGGACGATCGTCGCGACAGCCAAGCTGTCTATCTCGGGACTGCCTTCCGCTTCTGATCCGGGCGCAGCATGACCGGCGGTGAGCCGCGAATTGCCCCCATCACGTCCACGCATCGATCGCGGCCCAGCCGTGAAAGCCCAGCATCCTGAGTCGCCGCCACCGTGCGGCGGTCATGCCGCCCAGCGCGATGATCGGCAGGCCGAGCCCGCGCGCAACCCGCATAGCAGCCGCGGGACCGATCGCTGGCGCCCCCGGATGCGACCGCGTCGGATAGATCGGCGACACGAACAGCGCGTCGGCACCGGCCCGCGCGCCGAGCATCGCCTCGCGCCGATCATGCGCGGGCCAGGTCCGCAAGCTCCCACCGCGGCCGGCGCCATGCACGCCGTCGATCCCGGCAAATCCGGGCCGCGCGACCACCACCAGCCGTCGTGCCTGCGCGATGCGGCGGATGCGCAGCGCCAGCGCCCGACGCTGCGCCGGGGGCGTCTGATAATGGCGGATCACGACCCCCGATCCGGGCGGAATACGCTGCAGCGCATGCCATAGTGCATCGCCCATCCGCTCGTCGGTCATCAGCCAGAGGCGCGGGACGGGGTTTCGGTGCGGCATCTTGCTGCCTATAGCGCCCCGCATGACAGACACGAACGGCATGACCGACGAAACCGACCGCGCGCAGCGCCTGGCCGAGATCCGCGCGCGGATTGCCAAGGCTGCCGAGATTGCCGGTCGCAAGCCCGAGGACGTCGCCTTGATCGCGGTGTCGAAGACGCATCCGGCGGCGGCGATCGAACCCCTGCTCGAACAGGGTCAGCGGATATTCGGCGAGAATCGCGTCCAGGAAGCGGCGGACAAATGGCCATCGCTCAAGGCGCGATACCCCGACGTCGTCCTGCACCTGATCGGGCAGTTGCAGTCGAACAAGGCGGCGGATGCCGTCGCGTTGTTCGACTGCATCCATGTCGTCGATCGTCCGTCGCTGGTCACGGCGCTCGGCAAGGCGATGCGCGAGAGCGGGCGGCGCCCCGACTGCTATCTCCAGGTGAATATCGGTGATGAGCCGCAAAAGGGCGGCTGTGCGATCGCCGACCTGCCCGCGCTGCTCGACGCGGCCCGCGCGGCCGACCTCCCGGTTGCGGGGCTGATGTGCCTGCCTCCCGCCGACGTCGAGCCTGCGCCCTATTTCGCGCTGCTGGCAAAGCTTGCGCGCGATTGCGGGCTGTCGGGGCTGAGCATGGGCATGTCCGACGACTTCGAGACCGCGGTGACGATCGGCGCGACGCATGTCCGGATCGGCAGCGCGCTGTTCGGCGCGCGGGGGCATCGCGCATGACCGGCGCGGTCCGGTTCGACGCGCTGCTGTTCGATTTCGACGGGGTGCTGATCGACAGCGAGGCGCTCGGCAACCGCCATATCGCCGAATGGCTGACCGCGGCAGGGCATCCGATCACCGCGGAGGAGTCGATGGCGAACTTCATGGGGCTTGCCGGGCCGCAGTTCGTCGACGCGATCGAGCGCTGGATCGACCGGCCGCTGCCCGAGGCGTTCTACGCGGCGCGCAAGGCGGAGGACGACCGCGTGATGGCCGCCGGTATCGATGCGATCGCGGGTGCGGTCGCCTTCGTGCGCGCCTTGCCGGCCGATCTGCCCAAGGCGATCGTCTCGTCGAGCCCGACCCGCTGGATCGCGCGGCACCTCGACCATATCGGCCTGCGCGACGCGTTCGGCGATCATCTCTACAGCGGCCGCGAGCATGTCACGAACGGCAAACCTGCGCCTGATCTCTATCTGTATGGTGCCGAACGGCTGGGCGTCGATATCGGCCGGACCGCGATCCTCGAGGATTCGCCGGTCGGCGCGACCGGCGCGGTGGCCTCGGGCGGCTATGTCATCGGACTGTCCGCGGGGTCGCATTGCGGGCCGGACCACGGCGCGCGGCTGAAGGCGATCGGCGTCGATGCGCTGGCCGACGATTTCGAGGCGGTGGCGCGCGTCCTGCGAGAGGGGGCCTAGGCCCGCCGCCTGCGCAGGATCGCGCCGACGCCCGCCACCAGGTCATAGGGGATCGCCGCAGCCTCGCGTGCGCGCATCTTGATCTGGTAGCGGCGGCTGCCGCCATGCGGGACGTGGATCGCGCTGGCGGGCATCCCCAGCATCGCGAACAACATGCGGATGCGCGGCTGGTGATAGCCGTCGGTGCAGATCATGCACTGGGCATACTGCCCCGCGCGGGCGAACCGGGTCGCTGCGACCACGCTCTGCAGTGTATCGAGACTGGCTTCGTCGAGGTGGATCCGCGACCGATCGACCGTTTCGGCCAGCCGGTCGGCCATCACCGACGCCTCCGACGGACCATGACGGCCGATCGCGCCCGAACAGAACAGGTCCGCCTCGGTATAGCGCGCTGCCGCCGCTGCCGCGAACGCGATCCGTCGCTCGAGCGTCGGGCTCGGGCTGCCATCCGCACGCACCGCGGCGCCGAACACGACGATCAGCCGCCGCGAGGGAGGTATATCGATCAAAGCTGATGTCCGGTGCGGTCGCGCTTGGTCGCGAGATAGCGGGCATTGTGCGGATTGGCGGGCAGCGCATGGGGGACGCGCTCCGCCACCGTCACACCAGTCGCCTCGAGCCCGGCGACCTTGGCCGGATTGTTGGTGAGCAGCCGGACCCGGTTCTGGCCGAGCAGGCTCAGCATCCGCGCGGCAACGCCGAAATCGCGTGCATCGATCGCGAAGCCCAGCCGGGTATTGGCGTCGACCGTGTCGAACCCCTGATCCTGCAGCGCATAGGCGCGCAGCTTGTTGACCAGGCCGATGCCGCGCCCCTCCTGACGCAGATAGAGCAATATGCCCCAGCCGCTGTGCCGGATCGCGTGGATCGCGGCGTGGAGCTGCGGCCCGCAGTCGCATTTGAGGCTGCCGAGCACGTCACCGGTCAGGCACTCGCTGTGCAGCCGGACGAGCGGGGCATCGCCGTTCGGCTGCCCGATCAGGAGGGCGATGTGTTCATCGGCGCTTTCCGGCGAGCGGAAGGCGACGATCTCGGCATCCTCCGCGCCCTCGACCGGCAAGCGTGCGCGGGTCGCGATGACGAGCCGGGTCGCATCCTCATGCGCATCGATATCGGCGGCGGTCGCGATCGCCTCGGGCGCGCCGCTGCCCAGGAAGAAGGCGGGCAACAGCCCGGCGATCCGTGCGAGCCGCAACGCCGCCGCGGCTGCGTCGGGATGCGGGACGGGCAGGGTGCGGAACGGACCCTTGAGCGGCGTCGCGAGGTCGAACTGCGGGTCGGCAAGCGCGGTCGCGGCAGGAAAATCGATCCAGGGCGCGCGATCGACCAGGACGGGGGCGGTCGGGTCGGCCGCCTCGAGCTGATTGGCGAGCTTCAGCGTCACCGCCCGTCCAGACGAGATCAGCACGCCGCCGGTCGCCGGTGGATCGAATGCCGCGAGCCGGTCCGCGTCCGCCGTCTCGACCGCGAGCAACGTCAGTCCGTCGATCGCGATCGGCCAGCCGCGGCGCAGGGCATCGACCGCGCGGGCCGCGGCGCGCGGATTGGGGCGATCGCTCAAAAGGCGAACTCGGTCAGGATCGGGATATGGTCGGAGGGCTTGAGCCAGCTGCGGCACGGCTCGAAGACGTGATGCGCGATCGCGGCCTCCGCGGCCGCGCCCGTCGCCCACATGTGATCGAGCCGCCGCCCGCGATCGGACGTCGCCCAGTCCTTCGCGCGGTAGCTCCACCAGGTGAACAGCCGCGCAGGGGCGGGATGGAAGCGGCGGCCGAGATCGACCCAGTTTCCCGCTGCCTGGAGCCGGGCCAGCGCCTCGACCTCGACCGGCGTATGGCTGACGACGTCGAGCAGCTGCTTGTGGCTCCAGACGTCCGCCTCAAGCGGCGCGATGTTGAAATCGCCGACCAGGATCGTCGGGCCGCTTAGCGTTTCCGACCAGCGCGTCATCCGCTCCAGAAAGTCGAGCTTCTGGCCGAATTTCGGATTGGCGTCGCGGTCGGGCACGTCG
>NZ_JPJC01000206.1:33567-48701 GCF_000733135.1 Sphingomonas sp. FUKUSWIS1 | reverse complement strand
CGGGCTTCGCTGTTCGCCTGCCAGTCAAACCGGTCGTCGGCGACGATCGGCACCTTGCTCAGGATCGCGACGCCGTGATGCATGCGCTGGCCGTGAAGCACGATATGCTCATAGCCGAGCGCGCGGAACGTATCGAAGGGGAAGTCGTCGTCGACGACCTTGGTTTCCTGGAGGCACAGGATGTCGGGCGCGGCTTCCTTCAGAAACTGCTCGACGATGGCGATCCGGAAGCGGACCGAGTTGATGTTCCAGGAGACGATTTTCACGCGTGCGATGTAGCGCCGCGTGGGGGTGGCGACAAGGATCGCGCGGCGGCGTGCCGATCAACGAAAAGACCCCCGCTCCGGGGGCGTGGAGCGAGGGCCGACTCAGCGTTCGTCACGCAGGCAGACAATGGGGACACCATCCGGGCAACAGGGGGAAAAATCCCGAATGCCCCACATCCGCGACTCAGCCCCTAGCGCCAGGAACCTGTCGCCGGGATGAATGAAACGACAATGCCGTTCATTTTCAGGAGGTGACCAGACTTACCGGGTCCGGCGCGGGTCGTTCCACCGGAAGGTGTTGTCGCTGACCGGTCCGCCGAACTTCTGCTTGGACAGGCGGATGGTGGTCCGGTTGTTCTGGCTGTCGAGTGCGACCCAGCCCTGCAGCATCAGCCCGCCGGGGGCGGCGGCATCGCGTGCGAACACCAAAGTGATGCGGCCATATTCAGGATGCTTGGGGTCGTTCGCCTCGACCGAGACGACGCGGTTGTCATAGCCGGGGACCAGCTTGGCATAGCGCGTGATGTCGCGACTGGGGTCGAGCAGCACGCCGAGCGGCGAATTCTTGATCGGCCAGCGCTGCACCTGCTTCACCGAATAGTCGATGAAGGTCAGTGCGCCGCCCTCGGCGACGATCAGGATCGGCACGCCCTTCTCATATTGAAACCGCAGCTTGCCCGGCTTCTTGAGCGTCAGCACGCCGGTCAGCACCTTGCCGTTGCGATCCGCCTGCGAAAAGTCGGCGGTCATCGTCGTGACCGATTGCAGGTGCTTCTGGACGGCGGCGAGGTCGCCGGTCGCCTGTGCGGCGATCGGCGACGGCACGGCGGCGACCGAGAGGGCGGCGATCGTCGCGATCACCGCGGGGCGGGTGTTGAACATCGAAATCTCCTTGGACGCCGGGCAATGCCGGGCCCGGCTTGAACGGGTTGTGAACTGGGATGCGTGAGGATCGGGTCATCGCCGCCAGAGCCTCCGTCATCCTGGGCCTGACCCGGGATCCAGCGCCGCATAGGCCGGGTCTTGGGGCTCTGGATCGCAGCCTTCGCTGGGATGACGGGCAGGGGTGTGCTGGACGCCCCCCCTCAACCCCTCAGATCGCATGCCCTTCGGTATCGCGCAGGACCTCGCGGCGTCCGACATGATCGGGCCGGCCGACGATGCCGTCCTTTTCCATCCGCTCGATCAACCGGGCGGCCGAGTTGTAGCCGATCCGCAACTGCCGCTGCAGCCACGAGGTCGACGCCTTTTGCGATTCGCAGACCAGCTGGATGGCGTTGCGATATTGCTGGTCCTCCGCCGAATCCTCGCCGGTCGGGGAGCCTTCGAGCGTGAAGCCGTCCTCGGGCTCCTCGGTTACCGACGAGATGTAATCGGGCAGGCCCTGCGACCGCCAGTGATCCGCCACCAGCCGGACCTCGTCATCGCTGACGAACGGCCCGTGGACGCGGACGATGCCCTTGCCGCCGGGCATGTAGAGCATGTCGCCCTTGCCCAGCAGCTGTTCGGCGCCCTGTTCGCCGAGAATGGTGCGCGAATCGATCTTCGACGTGACATGGAAGCTGATGCGCGTCGGCAGGTTTGCCTTGATGACGCCGGTGATCACGTCGACCGACGGCCGCTGCGTCGCCATGATCAGGTGGATGCCCGCCGCGCGCGCCTTCTGCGCCAATCGCTGGATGAGGAATTCGACCTCCTTGCCCGCGGTCATCATCAGATCGGCCAGCTCGTCGACGATCACCACGATCTGCGGCAACACGTCATATTCGAGCTTCTCCTCCTCGTACATCGGCGCGCCGGTGTCGGGGTGATAGCCGGTCTGCACCTTCCGACCCAGGGGTTGCCCCTTGGCCTTGGCACCGCGCACCTTGTCGTTGAAGCCCGCGAGGCTGCGCACGCCGACGGAGGACATCTGGCGATAGCGATCCTCCATCGTCTCAACCGCCCATTTCAGCGCGCGCACCGCCTTGGCGGGATCGGTCACGACCGGCGACAGCAGATGCGGGATGTCGTCATACATGCTCAGTTCGAGCATCTTCGGATCGATCATGATCATCCGGCACTGGTTCGGCGTCAGCTTGTACAGCAGCGACAGGATCATGCTGTTGAGCCCGACCGACTTGCCCGAGCCTGTCGTCCCGGCGACCAGCAGATGCGGCATCGGCGCGAGATCGGCGATCACCGAATCGCCCGCGATGTTCTTGCCCAGGATGATCGGCAGCTGCGCGGCCTGATCCTCGAACGTCTGGCTGCCGACGAGCTCGTGGAGCGAGACCGCCTCGCGCCGCGCATTGGGCAGTTCGATGCCGATCACATTGCGTCCCGGGATCACCGCGACGCGTGCGGAGATCGCCGACATGTTGCGCGCGATGTCGTCGGCCAGCGCGATCACGCGGCTCGCCTTGATGCCGGGCGCGGGTTCGAGCTCGTACATCGTCACGACCGGCCCCGGCCGCACCTCGATGATCGATCCCTTGACGTGGAAATCGTCGAGCACGTTCTCCAGCAGCCGCGCGTTGCGTTCGAGCCCGGCCTTGTCGACGACATTGCCCTGGCTCGGCGGCGACGGCGTCAGCAGGTCGACGCTCGGCAGCGTGTAATTGTCGCGCAGGTCGAGCTGGCGTTCCTTGGGTTTCGCCTGCGACGGCGCGTTCTGGCGGTCGGCGATGACGGGCGCGGGGCGTGGATCGGGTTCGGCGATCGCGCGCGGCTCGACGGGCTTGCGCGTCAGCGTCAGCGGCTCGTCCTCGTCGTCAGGCCCACCGACATAGCCGTCGGCCCCGTCATCATAGCCGAGCGCCGGGATCCGGTTGCGCCGGAAGCGCCACTTGCGCTCGCCCAGATCGATCTCGATGCTCTTGCCCCAGACGATCGCCCCCGCGATCGCGGCGACGAGCCCGACGGCGCGCGCCGACCAGAGTTCGGCGACCGGCTGGCCCAGGAAACCAAGACCCCAATGCACCGCATTGGCGACCGACAGGCCGATGATGCCACCCCAGCCTGCGGGAAGTGCGAGCACCGACGCGTCGGACACGAAGGCGAGCGCGCTGGCCATCAGCGCAACGCCGAGAGTCGCACCGCGCAGCATCCGCGCCCAGCGTCCGACCGGCAGGTCGCGCCACAGCCGCATCGCAAGGATCGGCCCGACCGGCAGCAGCAGCGCGACGGCGGGGCCGAACAGCGACAGCGCGATATCGGCGAACCACGCGCCCGGCGGGCCGATCAGGTTGGCCGGATAGCCGCCCGACGCGGTGTTCAGCGCCGGATCGCTGGCATGATAGCTGGCCAGCGCCAGCGCCATCAGCAACGTCGCGACGAACAGCGCGATCGCGGCGATCAGCGCGCCGCTGCGCACCGCCCCCGCCTTTACCGTCTCACGCCATAAGGCTGGCTGCGCGCGGCTGGCCATGACCTCAAATCCTTCAATGTGCGAAAATCCGACTTTTCATCGCGCCGGGCGGGTCCGACGTCAAGGCGAGCACGCGACAACACGGGTTAAAGCGACCCCGGATCGACGTTGGCAGCGGCGGGCGGGCGGGATAGAGCGGCATCATGGACACAGATGTACTCATCCTCGGTGGCGGGCTGGTCGGTGCGACGCTCGCCGTGGCGCTCGACGTGCACGGCATCTCGACGATCGTGATCGATCCGGCGGACCCCGCGGTCACGCTGGCGCCGGGCTTCGATGGCCGGGCTTCGGCCGTCGCGAGCGCGAGCCACCGGATGCTCGATGCGATCGGCGTCGGCGCGACGCTGGCGGGGCAGGGCTGCGCGATCCGCCAGATTCGCGTCAGCGACGGGCTGGAACCGGGCAAGCTCGATTTCGTCCCCGCCGCGGACGACGGCGCGCTGGGCACGATGTACGAGAACAAGCTGCTCCGTCACACGCTGTTCGATGCCGCGAGCGCGGCGGCGCATGTCGACCTGCGGATGATGACGCGCGCGACCGATCTCGACCGCAGCGCCGCGGGGGTGACCGCGACGCTCGATTCGGGCGCGGTGGTCCGCGCGCCGCTGGTCGTTGTCGCCGAGGGGCGCAAGTCGCCGACGCGCGAGGCGGCCGGGATCACGATGGCGCACTGGTCCTATGATCACACCGCGATCATCGCCGCCTTTCATCACGAACGCTCGCATGAGGATGTCGCCTACGAGATCTTCTACGCCAGCGGCCCGTTTGCGCTGCTGCCGCTGCCCGACGATGCGGAGGGGCATCGCTCCGCTATCGTGTGGACGGTCGACACGAAAAACGCCGCAGGGATGCTCAAGATGGGTGACCGCGCGTTCCTCGCCGAGGCGAGCAAGCGCATGGGCGGCTTTCTCGGCGAGCTGTCGAAGCTGACGCCGCGCTCCTCCTATCCGCTCGGCTTTCAGCACGCGGCGCGCATTACCGACACGCGGCTCGCGCTGGTCGGCGATGCGGCGCACGGCATCCACCCGATCGCTGGACAAGGGCTCAATCTCGGCTTTCGCGACGTGGCGACGCTGGCCGAAGTCCTGGTCGAGGGCAAACGCCTCGGCCTCGACCTCGGCGATGCGGCGCTGCTCGCGCGCTATCAGCGCTGGCGCGGGCTCGACACGTTCATGACCGCGGCCGCGACCGACACGCTGACCCGGCTGTTCGGCATGCCCGGCAAGACCGCGAGTGCGGTGCGCCGCTTCGGCATCAGCGCGGTCAACGCGCTACCGCCGCTCAAGGATCGCTTCATGGCAGAGGCGCGGGGTGAGAGCGGCGACCTGCCCAAGCTGCTTCAGGGTCTGACGATCTGACCATCGCCCGTCCGCGCGATCTGGCGATCGTGCGGGCGGGACAGCAGCATGACGGCGAGCGCGGCGCCGACCAGGCACATCAGCATGTCCCACTGCGTATCCCAGGGGTCGCCCTGCGTCCCGAGAAACGCGTCTGCGCCCTCGCCGAGCGAAACCGCCGCACCGAATTCGATCAGTTCGTACAGCGCGCTGATGGCGAGGCAATAGGCGAGGGCGGTGATGGTCAGCAGCCGTGGCGAGGCGATATGCCGACCCCGGATCAACAGTTCGCGCAGCACGATCGCGGGGACGAATCCCTGGATCAGGTGACCGAACCGGTCATAGGGATTGCGCGCGAGATGCAGCCAGTCCTGCACCATGAAACCGGCCGGGACGCGGGCATAGCTATAGGCGCCACCCAGCATCAGCACGAAGCCATGAAACGCGATCAGGGACAGCGCCAGAGGGGTGAAGGCGAACCGGTGACGCAGCGCCACCAGGATCGGAAAGGCGATCAGGACGGGCGCCACCTCCATCCACCAGGTGGCGCGATCAAAGGGCGACCATCCCGATGCCGCGAGCCCGACGCTCCAGGCCGCCCCCAGGATGACGAGGCGGCGGTCTGGTTTCGCCATCAGGCGGTTGCAGCACCATCGATTGGCCGCGCCTCTTCGACCAGCATCACCGGCACGCCGTCGCGGACCGGATAGGCGAGCCCGGCGGCATCGGAGATCAGCTCCTGCGCGGCTTCGTCGTAGCGCAGGGGCGTGCGCGACACCGGACAGACGAGGCGTTCGAGCAGCCAGGGATCGAGCCCGCTCATTGCAGCGTCACCTGTTCGTCGCCGTCGTGTCGCCCGAAAAACTGCATCAGCTGGATGATCAGCTCGGCGCGCGTTTCGATGTCGGGGGCCTCGAGCAGCGCCTGCTTGGCGGCGGAATCGAACGGGGCGATCTGCGCGATGCCGTTGACCAGACTCTCGTCGTCGAGCCGCGCGACCGCGTCCCAGTCGACCGCATAGCCCTGCACGTCGGCAAAGCGACGCGATTCGAGTTCGAGCGACGAGCGCCGGCCGAGCGACAGCGTGTCGTCCTCGATCACCGGCAGCAGTTCGGCCTCGACCTGGCGGAAGGGTGTGGTGACATCAAGTTCGCGGACGATGCGGAACATCGCGACGCCCTCGAGGACGACATTGTACCGTCCGTCCTCGAGCGCCTCGACCTCGGCGATCTTGCCGACGCAGCCCAGTGCGTAGAGCTCTCCATCATCACCGCGCGGCTGGATCATGCCGATCCGCCGGTCGCGCGCCATCGCGTCGCTGATCATTGCCCGATAGCGCGGCTCGAACAGGTGCAGCGGCAACTGCATGCCCGGGAACAGCAGCGCGCCGGGCAGGGGGAAGATGGAGAGCCGGGTCGTCATCCGAACAGGATCGCAGACAGGCGCCGCCGCTGTCCAGAGACCCAGGGATCCTCGAGGCCCACCACCTCGAACAATTTCAGCAGCTGCGTCCGCGCGGCGCTCTCGTTCCAGTCGCGATCCGCGGCGATGATGGCGAGAAAGTTGTCCGCGGCGGCATCGCGGTCGTTCGCCGCCATCTGGCCGTTTGCGAGTGCGAAGCGCGCGGCCAAATCGTCTGGTGCTGCCTCGACCGCGGCGATCAGTGGCGACAGGTCGGCGACCGGCGGCGCGGACTGGGCCAGCGCCAGCGCGGCCTGCGCGCGGTGGATCGCCGGATCCTTGGCGATCGCGGGGTCCAGGTTCGCAAGCCAGTCCGCCGCCTCGTCGAGCTGCCCGGTCAGGACGAGCGCGCGGACGAAGCCGGCATGGACCGCGGGGTGTTCGGGGGCCATGTCGGCGATCTGGCGGAAGATACCGAGCGCGCGTTCCCCGTCGCCCTCGGCAAGGACCTCCTCGCCCATCGCGATCAGCGGTTCGATGTCGGGGGCGTCGGTATTGGCCTCCGCTTCTATCGGCAGCTGCTTGAGCAACTGATCGAGGATCACACGCAGTTGTGAGTCGGTGCGTGCGCTGGTCATGTCGGCAACCAGCTGTCCCTGGTACATCGCATAGACGGTCGGGATCGACTTGATCTGGAATTGCGCGGCAATGAACTGGTTCTTGTCGGTATCGACCTTCGCCAGCACGACGCCCTTGTCCGCATAATCGGCGGCGACCTTTTCGAGCGTCGGCCCGAGCGCCTTGCACGGCCCGCACCATTCCGCCCAGAAGTCGATGATCACGAGTTTCGTCATCGACGGTTCGACGACATCGCGACGGAACGCCTCGACGGCGTCCTTCTCGGCAGGCGACATTCCAAGCGTGGCCAACATACACTCCCGTATTGAACTTTGCGCTATCTGGGGCGGCGGCGCGGTGATTGCCACCATCTTACCGACACTCTCAATGGAAGTCGCGCGACTTGGGCAGGACACGCACGTCGCGGGGATGCTGCGCGCGCGAGGGTTGCGACAGCGACGTCCGTGAATCCGGACTGCGCGTCGGAACGGAACGGACCACTTCGTCCGCGCGGCACAATGGCGCATCGAGTGCATGGTCCTCGGACAGGAACCGGAGCATCGCGCTGCGATCCTGGACGCGCGATGCGATCAGATGCGTGACGCCCTCCTCGCTGCGCTGGATCACCCCTTCGAGAACCATCAGCCGCGAGGCCATCACCGCGCGGCGGTTCGCCTCGAAATCGCGCGCCCAGATCAGTCCGTTGGTGACGCCGGTCTCGTCCTCGATCGTCACGAAGATCGCATTGCCCTTCCCCGGGCGCTGGCGGACGAGGACGATGCCCGCGACCCTGGCGCGCCGGCCGTCCCTGGTGGCACAGGCCTGCGCGCTCGACAGGATTCCCTCGGCGGCGAAGCGATCGCGCAGGAACGCCATCGGATGCGCCTTCAGCGACAGGCCGGTCGTCTGGTAATCCGCAGCGACCTGTTCGGACAGGGGCATCGCGGGAAGCTGTGCATCGGGTTCGACGCCCAGCTCGGGCACATCGGCGGCGGCGAACAGCGCGAGCTGCCTGGGCGGGGTACGGCGGACGTCCCACAGCGCCTCGCGGCGATCCTTGGCGAGCGAGCGGAACGCATCCGCGTCGGCGAGCAGGTTCATCGCGCGCTGCGGCAGGTCGGCGCGGCGGGCAAGGTCCTCGATCCCGGTGAAGCGCGCGAGCGTGCGCGCCGCGACGAGATTGTGCGCCCATTCCGCACGGAACCCGTCGACCTGCCGAAAGCCGAGGCGCAACGATTCCTGTCCGACCGTGGTGCCGGCTTCGAGGCCATTGTCCCACAGGCTCGCATTCACGTCGACGGGCAGCACGGTCACCCCGTGTTCGACCGCGTCGCGCACCAGCTGTGCCGGGGCGTAGAACCCCATGGGCTGCGAATTGAGCAGCGCGCAGGTGAACACCGCGGGGTGAAAGCATTTGATCCACGACGAGACATAGACCAGCCGCGCGAACGACAGCGCATGGCTTTCGGGAAAGCCGTAGGATCCGAACCCCTCGATCTGTTTGAAACAGCGTTCGGCGAACTCCGCCTCATAGCCACGGCGAACCATGCCACCGATCAGCTTGGCCTGGAAGTTATCCATGCCGCCGACCTTGCGGAACGTCGCCATCGACTTGCGCAACTGGTTCGCTTCGCCCGGCGTGAACCCGGCCGCGACGATCGCCAGCTTCATCGCCTGTTCCTGGAACAGCGGCACGCCATAGGTGAAGCGCAGCAGTTGCTGAAGTTCGTCGGGCGGGCCGAAACGCGGGTGGGGCGAGGGGAAGTCGACCTTCTCCTTGCCGCTGCGACGGCGGAGATAGGGATGGACCATGTCGCCCTCGATCGGTCCGGGGCGGACGATCGCGACCTGCACCACCAGATCATAGAGTTTGCGCGGACGCAGCCGCGGCAGCATGTTGATCTGCGCGCGGCTTTCGACCTGGAACACGCCGATGCTGTCGCCCCTGCACAGCATGTCATAGACACGGTCGTCCTCGGCGACGGCGATCGTGTCGAGCAGGTGATCGCCGTGGCCATGCTCGCGCATCAGGTCGAAGCTCTTGCGGATGCAGGTCAGCATGCCGAGCGCGAGGATATCGACCTTCATCAGCCCCAGCGCGTCGATATCGTCCTTGTCCCATTCGATGAAGGTGCGGTCCGCCATCGCGCCGTTGTGGATCGGCACCATTTCGTCGAGCCGTCCCTGCGTCAGCACGAACCCGCCGACATGCTGTGACAGATGCCGCGGAAATTCGAGCAGCCGGTCGACCATCTCGCGAAGCCGCGCGATCTCGGGATTGTCGGGATCGAACCCGGTTTCGGTGAAGCGGCGTTCGTCGAACCGGCTCGAAAAACTGCCCCAGACGGTGCTCGTCAATTTCTGCGTCACGTCTTCGGTCAGGCCCAGCGCCTTGCCGACCTCGCGCACCGTGCTCTTGGGGCGATAATGGATCACCGTCGCGGCGATCGCCGCGCGGTCGCGGCCATAGCGGCGATAAATATACTGCATCACCTCCTCGCGCCGCTCATGCTCGAAATCGACGTCGATATCGGGGGGCTCGTCGCGTTCGCTGGAGACGAAGCGCGAGAAGAGCAGGTCGTATTTCATCGGATCGACCGAGGTGACGCCGAGCAGATAGCAGACCACTGAATTGGCGGCCGAACCGCGGCCCTGACACAGGATCGGCGGGTCGCAGCTGCGCGCAAACCGGACGATGTCGGAGACGGTCAGGAAGTAATAGGCATAGTTCTTCTCGCGGATCAGCGTGAACTCCTCATGGAGCAGCGCCAGCATCCTGTCGGGTACGCGGTCGTCATAGCGTTCGAGCGCGGTCTGCCAGACGAGATGCTCCAGCCAGTCCTGCGCCTCCCATCCCGGCGGGACAGGCTCATGCGGATATTCGTAGCGCAGGTCGTCGAGCGAGAACGCGATCCGCGCCATCAGGCGGGCGCTTTGTCCCACCGCATCGGGACGATCGCGGAACAGCCGCGCCATCTCGTCCGTGTCCTTCAGATGGCGTTCGCCATTGGCGGCGAGCAGGCGACCGGCCTTGTGGATGCTGGTGCCTTCGCGGATGCAGGTGACGATGTCGTGCAGGTCGCGGTCGTCGGGATAGGCATAGAGCGCGTCGGTGGTCGCGAGCACGGGTATGCTCGCCGCGTCGGCGAGCCCCGCCAGCCGTGCCAGCCGCCGCCGATCGCGTCCGCCGCGCGGCATCGTCACGCCGAGCCAGACACAGTCCGCCCCCAGCCGCTTCACCGCGTGGAGGACGCTCGACAGGTCGCGGTCGCGGCGTTCGGGCAGCATGTCACCGTCGGGCAGCGGCGATACGGCCGTTGCGCCGCGTGCGCTGCTCTCGGGCATCACCACCAGCATCATGTCGGCATGATGCGCGATCAGGTCGCCGAGCCCGAGGATGCAGCCGCCTTTCTCGGCGCGACGGTTGCCGACCGTCAGCAAGCGGGTCAGGCGCCCCCAGCCACGCCGGGTCGAAGGATAGGCGACGATGTCGGGGGTCCCGTCCTCGAACACCAGCCGCGCCCCGACGATCAGCCGGAAGTCGATCGGCGGCAGCATCATCCCCAGCAGTCCGTCTTTGGCCTTCTTCAGCGCCTGGTGGGCGCGGACCACGCCGGCGACGGTGTTGCGGTCGGCGATGCCGATGCCACCAAGGCCCAGCTCGACCGCGCGACCGACCATGGTTCCGGCATCGCTCGCGCCGTCGAGGAACGAGAAATTGGTCGCCGCGACGAGTTCGGCAAAGGCGGAATCGGCAAAGGCGGTCACGGCGCGGTCATGCGAAGACGCCGTGGAGATACCAGCGCGGGGTCTCGACCTCGGAATACAGGCCGTGACGGAAGATCCAGAAGCGGCGGCCGCGGCGATCCTCGACCCGGTAGTAATCGCGCGTCGGAATGTCCTGACGCCGCCACCATTCGCCTGCGATGCGTTCGGGGCCTTCGCTGTGCGCGACGTCGTGGACGGTGCGGCGCCAGCGGAACCGGTGCGGCGGACCGTCCGGGACCTCGGCCATCATCGATTCGATCGGGTGCGGGGGATCGAACATATAGATCGGGCGCAGCGGCGGTTCGCCCGATTCAGGGGCGGCCCACGGCGCCGGGCGTGCACTGACCGCGGCGGCGTCCGCCGCCGGCAGCATCAGTTCGGCCTGTTCGGGAATATGGCTGTCACGCGCCGCGAACCGCCTTACCCGTGCCCGACCGAGCCGCGTGCCGAGCTGGTCGACGAGCTGCGCCACGTTCCGGTTCTGGCCATCCCGGTCCTGGCCGTCTCCCTTCTGCCCTCCCTCCAGTTTCAGCTGAGTCGCATCCAGTCGTTCGGCGAGCGCGATGTCGAGGCGGATCAGGTCATAGCCGAAGCCGGGGTCGAGCGGGTCGGCGAGACTGTCGATCCGTTCGCGGAACAGCCGCATCAGCACGGCGACGTCGCGCGTCGGCTGGCCCGTCTCGATCCGCAACCGCTGGACAAGCCCGTCGGCGCGAAACAGCCTCGCCTCCCAGCGCCTGCCACCCTCATGGCGTTCGGCGAGCTGGATCCCGGCCTCGGTCGCAAGCTCAGACAGGATCTCGAGCGCATAGTCGGTCCGCGCGATCGGCTCGGCAAAGCGGCGTTCGACGCCGATCCGTGCGATCGTCTGCCGCGGCACGATCGGGCCTTTCACTGTTCCGTCGAGCCTGCGGATCATCATCGCGGCGTCTTCGCCGAATCGCGCCGCGATCACGCTGAGCGGGCGTGCCATCACGTCGCCCACCGTCTTCAACCCGGCGCGCGACAAGGCGGTCGTCGCATCGTCGTCGAGGCCGAGTGCTGCGACCGGCAGGCGCTTCACCGCGCGGCGTTCGTCGGGGGCAGGCGCCCCTGCGAACCGCGCGAGCGCCCGCGCGGTATCCGGCGTGTCGCCAAAGGCATGTCGCACCAGCAGGCCGCGGCGGGCCAGCCGTTCCTCAAGATCGGCGGCAAGCCGGCGCTCACCCTCGAATTCATGGACGCAGCCGGCGATGTCGAGGATCAACCCGTCCGGGGCATCGAGCGCGACCGACGGGGTATAGCGCTGACATCCGTCCGCCAGCCGCTCGAGCCATTCGTGATCGGCATGCGGATCATGCTGATAGGTTTCGAGTCCGGGTACGCGTGCCCGCGCATCGGCAAGCGTCAGCCCGGGTTCGAGCCCGGCGCGAAGCGCTTCGCGGTCGAGCGACTTGAGCCGTACCCCGCCCGCAACCGACTCGACGAACGCGATCGGTGCCTCAGCCCGTCCGACGAACAGATGGGGGCGCATCGTCCGCAGCCGCTCGATCGGCAACCATGGGAATACCAGCGCCAGATAGCGGCGCGGTATCGATGCTGGTTTCAATGTCGGGTTGGGGGAGGGCTTGTTCGAAGTCATACGCGTCACGATTCCACTCCACGCGCCAGCGCAGGCCGGCCTGGCCTCCGCGTCGACGCAGCAATTCGATATCGAAGGCCGGCTTGCCCGGGGCGTCCGCGTCCAGCGGTTGCGACCGGCACGATGTCACCTGCCAGCGCGTCGCAGCGGCGCTGGGCACGGGGGCCGCATCGATCCTGAGGCTGAGTATGGTCACGCCCGAGGTTTCGGCGGCCAGCATCAGCCGACGCGTCGCCGTCAGATCGATGCTCGCCGCCCGACCCCAGGATTCGATGACCAGCGTTCCCAGCCCCTGGCATCGTGCGGCATCCGCGGCGGTGCGCAACAGGCTGGCCTCGTCATCGACCAGCGCGAGGACCAGCGACGAGACGTCGAGACCCATTTCCACCAGACCGTTTGCGTGGAGTCGCCCGCCCTGGCGTTCGCTCGCCTCGGTGCGCAGCCACAATAACGGCACCGCTCGCGCGGCCAGAGTTGTCGCGACCGCGAAACCCGCGGCGCTTGCCGAATCGTCGACTGACGCGAAGATCTCGTGCAGCTGCGCCTTGGCCATGCCCTCGGTCATCCAGGCCTCGACCGCCCGGCCATCGCGCTGCGATGGCAGGCCGGTCGTCGCGATCCGCTTGAGGCGGGCGATCAGGGCGGTCGAGTCGTTCACAATTGTTCTTGTAATGTTCTATTGGGGGAGTCGCCAAGGACATTCTTCGCGATGGTCGCTGCAAATTTTGCAAAGAAGGCGCTTGCCGGATCCGAAACCCCGGGCTAATAGCGCGCCTCACCCCGCCACCGTGTCGTTACAGACCGGCGGCACAGGCGCCAGAGCGGGCGTAGCTCAGGGGTAGAGCACAACCTTGCCAAGGTTGGGGTCGAGGGTTCGAATCCCTTCGCCCGCTCCAGTCGCTGCCTTGAACGGCAGCGGCTTTCGCCGATCGGGTGATTCCAAACCTCCACGGTAAACTCCCAGATGGCATCACGCCATACGTACGGCATGCTTGATCTATGTATGCTCGACGATGACGATTTGTTGAGGCGGACCTGACCGATAGCGGCGCCGCGTTGCTATAAATTGGTCATCTACCGCTATATTCGGAGCCGTCCGTGTCCGTTGACCAAGTTTCGTCGCGTCTCGCATTCATGGAAATGGGAGCCGATCAGCAGGCGACCGTCGCCGCCGTCCGGCCCTTGATCGAATCCCTGATCGGCGGCGCGCTCGACAAATTCTACGACCGGGTCCGCAATCAGCCCGAAACCTCGCCCTTCTTTCGCGATGCCGGCCACATGACTTCGGCCAAGTCGGCTCAGGCCAAGCACTGGATGAACATCGCACGAGGCCAGTTCGACGCGAGCTTCTATGACAGCGTACGGCGGATCGGGACCGTTCACGCGCGGATCGGGCTCGAGCCGCGATGGTATGTCGGCGCCTATGCGCTCGTTCTCGAAAATCTGCTTGCGGGGATCGGCCGCCACTACAGCCCTTGGCGGCGGCTGGTGAAGGGGCTCCGCACGCCGAGCGCGACCGATGCCGGCATCGCGATCGTCAAGGCGGCGCTGCTTGACATGGAATTGTCGCTGTCGATGTATTTCGAGGAAGCCCAGGTCGAACGCAACGCTGCGATCACGACCATGGGCAAGGCGCTGAACGCGCTTGCCGCCGGGGATCTGTCGACGACGCTGACGGGGCTCCCGGCCAGCTTCGCGCCGCTCGAGGACAGCTATAACGACGCGCTCAACCAGTTGCGCACGCTGATCGGCGCGGTGTCCGAAAGCGCCACCGCGATCCGCACCGGATCCAATGAGATCGCGCAGGCATCGGAGGATCTTGCCCGCCGGACCGAGAGCAATGCCGCGTCGCTTGAGGAGACTGCCGCGTCCGTGACCCAGATGGATGGCCGGCTTCGCGCCTCCGTGACCGCGGCCGGCCAGACGGTCGAACGCGCCGATCAGGCGATCGCGACGGTCGGGGGCGGTCGCACGGTGGCGGATCTGGCGGTACAGGCGATGGGCCGCGTATCGGACAGCGCCAAGGGCATCGACAGCGTGATCGAGGGGCTGGACAAGATCGCCTTCCAAACACGCGTCCTGGCGATGAACGCCGCGGTCGAGGCGGGAAGGGCCGGCGACGCGGGTCGCGGATTCGCGGTCGTGGCCGATCTGGTATCCGCGCTCGCGATGCGTGCGGAGGAAGAGGCCAAGCGCGCGCGCGACCAGCTGACGGTGACGCAGACCGACATCGTCACCGCGGTCGATGCGGTGACGAAGGTCGATGGTGCGCTCGCGGCGATATCGGACGACGTGGCACAGGTTCACGCCCTGCTCGCCACCATGGCGCGGGACAATCAGGCCCAGTCGGTCGCGATCACCGAGATTTCCGCGACGATCGGGACGATGGACCAGACGACGCAGCAAAATGCCGCGATGGTGGAGGAAACGTCGGCGGCAGCGCGCAACCTAGCCGCCGAGGTGGGCACGCTGGCCGACCAGGCCCGACGGTTCCGCACCGGCGACTCCCGCGCTGGCAGACCGCCGGTCGCACCTGCGAAACAGGATTATGGCCAGCCCGAAAGCTATACGTCGCCGGTCAAGCCGCTGCCGCCAGCCGCAATCCCGGCGATGGTTCGCCACGAGGACGACTGGAACTCCTTCTGACGCCCTGACAAGTCCTAGGCGACAGGCCTCGGCCGGTCGCCCGGGCGGGGCGTCAGGGGGCGGGTACG
>NZ_JPJC01000206.1:16022-33481 GCF_000733135.1 Sphingomonas sp. FUKUSWIS1 | reverse complement strand
CCGGCGCCTCGCTCTGCGTCGATGTCGCGACCGGTGGCAGCACCGGGGTGGTGACCACGATCGGGGTGGGCTGGGGCTGGCCCGCCTGGCCCATCAGCGCGGTGTTCTCGAGGATATCCAGCGCCTTGCGCGCGACGATGTAGCGGCGGGCAGCGTCCATCCAGTTGCTCGCCTGCGTCGCGCCGGGCAGGCGCTCGACCTCGGCGCGGGCCGCCTCGACCTGGCCGGCCTCGAGCAGTCGACGCGCCCGTGCAAGACGGTCGGCGGGCATGGGCGAGGCCATGCTCTCTTCGCGCAGCACGATCAGGTTGCTGAATTCGCGCCGCACGGTCTGCAGCCAGCTGTCATTGGTCGTCCCGTTGGTGCTCGTGATCTGCGGCGCGATCGTATCGAGCCCCTGGCGCAGATCCTCGATCGTGACCGGCTGGTGCGCGGCCTGGATCACCGCGGCCGTGGCGCGCGGCTGGGCGCGCCCGAAGCGCAGCCGCAGCTGCTCCTCGATATAGCCCAGCCCGACACCGCGCTCGATCGCCCGACGCGCGGCGAACGCGACCATAAGGCCTTCCGCGCGGGTCGCCTGACCACCGGCTGCCATCGCGTCGCTCGACACGGCTGCGGTCCGGGCCTCGAGCGCGGTGAGCTGGCCCGCCAGCGTCGCCTCGCGCGTTGCCAGCATTGCGGTGTCGACCCGCGGCTGTTCGCCATTGGCGTTGAGCGGTTGCGCGGGGGTGAAATCGGGGTTGCCCGATGCCGCAGCGGCCGTGGTCGATCCAGCGGCCGTCAGACCGGTGCGCTGACCAAACCATGGCATCGTTTTCAGCGCATAGCCCATCGCCACCGATCCGGCGATAAAAGCCAGTCCGATCACTATGATGATAACACCCAGGCGGGGGCCGCGTGCCCGGGGACGCTCGATCGGCACGTGGTCGCTCATGACGCGCTTATCCCCGCGACGCGCGTCAGGGTCAATCGCGCGCTTTGCGGCGATCGTGACAAGCGCATCGTCGGTGGGAGTCTCCGCCACGACCAGCGCGGCCCAGCCGCTGCCCGCCGCGTCTGCCGCGGCTTGGCTGATCACCGCGATCGTGATGCGCGACCGGTCGACGCCGGCCTGTGCGACATGCTCAGCGAACGCATGCGCGGCGCGGGGCGAATGGATCAGCACGAGCAGGTCTTCGTGCCGAGGCAACACGCTATCGCCGATCCGCAGCGCGTCACTCGCATAGACGGTGCACGCGACGACGCCCGGGCCGGTCGGTCTGCGATCGCGGCCCGCCGGGTGGAACAGGCGGTCGAACCCGGACGCCCGCGCTGTGTCGATCGCGGCATCGACGTTGCTGGTGCCGGTCACCGCGACACTGAAGCCGGCGCGTCGGGCGGCGGCGGCCGTGGCGTCGCCGACCGCAATCACAGGCAGCGCCTTGAGTGTGTCGGGCAGGGCGCCATGGCGAATCGCGTTCGCGCTGGTCAGCAGAACGGCATCGAACCCGCCGAGGTCGGGCGGCGTCCAGGCGACGGGCACGACCGTGAACACCGGCATCGCCAGGGGCTCGAGCCCCAGTCCGCGAAGCTTGGCGCATGTGTCGGCGTTGCCCGGCTCCGGGCGCAGCACGACGACGCGGGTCATGCGGCGAACAGGCGCCGGACGCTGGCGGGGGCGCGGGTCAGCAGGTCGAGCGCAAGTGCGGTACCAAGATCTTCGTCGATCCCGCCTTCGATCGCGCCGGCGACGTCGCACGACCCGTCCTCGGCGATCAGTTCGCCGCGCAGCGTCAGCGTCTCGCCGGCCAGCGAGGCAAGGGCTGCCACCGGCGAATGGCAATCCGCCCCCAACCGCGCGAGCAACGCGCGTTCGGTCCGGACGCACAGGCTGGTATCGGCGTGATCGATCGCCGCGACGATCGCCTGTGCCGGCTTGCCGACCAGCGTCTCGATCCCGACCGCACCCTGGGCGGGTGCGGGCAGCATGATGTCGGTCGGGATGGCATGACCGATCGCCGTCCGCCCGAGACGATCGAGCCCGGCGGCGGCAAGCAGCGTCGCGTCCATGTCGCCGGCCGCGACCCGCGCGAGTCGCGTATCGACGTTGCCGCGGATCAGGACGATGTCGAGATCGGGGCGCGATCGCAGCATCTGCGCGCGTCGCCGCGGCGAGCTGGTGCCGACGACCGCGCCCTGGCGCAAATCGGCAAGCGTTTCCGCGCCGATCAGCCGGTCGCGCACGTCCGCGCGCGGCAGCATCGCGGCGATCTGCAGGGTCTGCGGGCGGATCGTCTCGACATCCTTCATCGAATGCACGGCGCAATCGATCTCGCCGTCGTGCAGCGCACGATCGAGTTCTTTCGTCCACAGCGCCTTGCCGCCGATCTCGGCGAGCGCGCGATCCTGCACACGGTCGCCCGTGGTACGGATCACGACCGTCTCGATCCGATCCGGGGACCAGCCATGCGCGGCGCACAAGGCGTCGCGCACCATGCCTGCCTGCGCGAGGGCGAGGGGCGAGCCGCGTGTGCCGAGCCGAAAACTAGTCATGACGCCTGCATGCAGAAACGCGGCGCGTTCGACAAGCGTGAGGACAAGCCTTGTCCGGCGCGATAGGGATATGGGATGATCATTCTGGGTATCGAATCCTCCTGCGACGAAACCGCCGCCGCGCTCGTCACCGCCGATCGACAGGTGCTGGCGCACCGGTTGCTCGGGCAGGAGGCGGCACATGCGCCGTTCGGCGGGGTCGTGCCGGAGATCGCGGCACGCGCGCATGTCGAGGCGCTCGAGCCGCTGATCGTCGCGGCCCTGGCCGATGCGGGGCTCAAGCTGGCCGATGTCGATGCGATCGCTGCGACGGCCGGGCCGGGGCTGATCGGCGGGGTCATGGTCGGGCTCGTCACCGGCAAGGCGCTCGCGCATGCCGCGGGCAAGCCGTTGATCGCAGTCAACCATCTGGAAGGCCATGCGCTGTCGCCGCGGCTGTCCGATCCCGATCTCGCCTTCCCCTATCTCCTGCTGCTGGTATCGGGCGGGCATTGCCAGTTGCTGCTGGTCGAAGGGGTCGGCGCGTATCGCCGACTCGCGACGACGATCGACGATGCGGCCGGTGAGGCGTTCGACAAGACCGCCAAGATTCTCGGCCTCGGCTTTCCTGGTGGTCCCGCGGTCGAGCGCGCCGCCGCGCTGGGTAATCCAAAGGCCGTGCCGCTGCCGCGCCCGCTCAAGGGTTCGGCCGAACCGCATTTCTCCTTTGCCGGTCTCAAAAGTGCGGTCGCGCGGGTCGTCGGGGACTATCCGCCGGAGGATATCGCCGCGTCGTTCCAGGCCGCGGTGGTCGATTGCCTGATCGACCGCACGACCAGGGCGCTGAACGGGCTGACGGTCACGCCCACCGCGCTGGTCGTCGCGGGTGGGGTCGCCGCGAACGGCGCGGTCCGCGGCGCGCTGCAGACGCTTGCCGCGACCCGCGGCCTGCGGTTCGTCGCGCCGCCGCTCTGGCTGTGCACGGACAATGCGGCGATGATCGCCTGGGCCGGGGCGGAGCGGTTCGCCGCCGGACTGACCGACCCGCTCGACACCGCGGCCCGCCCGCGCTGGCCGCTTGATCCGGATGCCGAGGCGGTGCGCGGCGCAGGGGTGAAGGCATGAGGATCGGCGTCATTGGTGGCGGCGCCTGGGGCACCGCGCTGGCACAGGTCGCCGCGCATGAAGGCCGCGACGTCATCCTGTGGGCGCGCGAGCCGGCCGTCGTCGACTCGATCAACGCGACCCATGCGAACGCGCTGTTCCTCGCCGGCGTCGCGCTGTCGCCGACGATCCGCGCCACCGGCGATCTCGGCGCGCTGGCGGACATGGACGCGATCCTTGTCGTCGCGCCGGCGCAGCATGTCGGCAGCGTGCTCGCCGCCGCGCCGATCAGCGGCATCCCGCTGGTGCTGTGCGCCAAGGGGATCGAGGCGGGGAGCAAGCGGCTGGTCGGCGAGGTCGCCCGTGCGGTGCATCCCGACGCGCCGATCGCGGTGCTGTCGGGGCCGACCTTCGCGCATGAGGTGGCGGCGGGGCTGCCGACCGCGGTGACGCTCGCCTGCGAGGACGAGGCGCTTGGCGAAGCGCTCGCGACCCGGCTCGCCGCGCGGCATTTCCGGACCTATGCGTCGACCGACGTCGCGGGGGCGGAAATTGGCGGGGCGGTGAAGAACGTGCTTGCGATCGGCTGCGGTGTGGTCGAGGGGGCCGGGCTCGGCCAGAATGCGCGTGCCGCGCTGATCGCGCGCGGCTTTGCCGAAATGACGCGGTTCGGGCTCGCGCGCGGCGCCCGTGCGGAGACACTGGCCGGGCTGTCGGGGCTCGGCGACCTGGTGCTCACCTGTTCCTCGACGAGTTCGCGCAATTTCTCGCTTGGCGTCGGGCTGGGGCGCGGCAAGGCCGCCGCCGCGTTGCTGGCTGATCGCCGTACGGTCGCGGAAGGCGCATTCACCGCCCCCGTGCTGCGCGAGGCCGCGCGTGACGCGGGCGTCGACATGCCGATCACCGAGGCCGTCTGCCGCCTGCTCGAAGGCGCCCCGGTCCGCGACGTGATCGGCGACCTGCTCGCGCGACCGCTCAAGGACGAGGCGGGCTGATTAGGAGGCGATTGCTTCATTTTCCCCCTGGCGGGGGAGGATCGGTTTAGCGCAGCACGCGCGCCGCGAGCCCCGAGCAATCCGCATCGCGCGCAGTCGGGCCCTGTTTTCCCGTGATCGCGCGGCCGATCGCCTTGAAGATGTTGCCGACCGACTTCACCTCGGGCGGGATCGTTACCGCCGGCCGCTCGATCGTGCCGGTCATATAGGCCGAGCCCGGCACGCGCAGCAGCGCATGCTGTTTCGGCGTGCCCGTCAGCCGGATGTTCAGCGTCTCGCCGGGAAACACCACGCTCCCCTGACCGCGCATCAGGCTGGCGGTCGTGTCGACGATCATCGGATCGATCCGACCATGGCCGCGCGTCACGTCGAGTTTCAGCACGACGCAGCGCAGCCCCGCGCGCTCGCCATCCTTCGCCAGCAGCGCGCGCGCGGCATCGAATCCCAAAGCCGCCGCGATCCCCTGCGGCAATTGCCCGTCACGTGCGACGAAACCGATCGTGCCGTTCGCATTGCCGACCGCCGCGCGGATCGTCGTGCCCGGCCCCCTCAGTCGTGCGCGCGCGCTGACATTGCCGCTGAAATCGCCGCCGCCGCCCGCGAGATCCTGCACGCTGCTGCCGCGCAGCCGCAGGTTGATATCGACCATCGGCACCTTGCGGTCGCCGCGCTGGTCGACCGTCAGCTTCCCCTCGACCCGGCCATGCGGCAATCGCGCGTCGAGGTCGCTGAGCGTCAGCAACTGGTGGTCGATCGCCAGCACGCCCCTGGCGGACAGAATCGGCGACGCGCCCTTGGCGCTCACGATCCGCTTGATCCGGAACGCCATCCGCGCGTCGGTCGTGTCGATCTTGCCGATATCGATCCGCGTATTGGGCACGAGCCGCGGGCCGATTGCGCGTTCGAGCGCGGCCCCCTTCGCCTTCCCCTCGTCCGACGCCAGATCGCCAAAATCAAACTGTCGCGACACGATCGCGCCGTCGACCTTGCTCCGGCCATCCTGTTTGTCGACGCTGACATGCCCGGTGAAATCGGACCGCCCGACGACGCCCTTCAGCTGCGTGACGGTCCATTTCGGCTGGTCGTGGCGGACATGCGCGGAGAACGACACCGGCTGCGTGCGGAACAGCCCCGCCTCGATCACCGCGTCGATCAGCTTGAGGTCGGTCGCGCGTGCGGTCACGTCGAGCTCCATCGCGTCGGTGTCGAGCGGGTGGTCCATCCGGCCCTTCGCTGTGATCGAGAGCGCGTCGCCGTCGATCGACGCGGTGAACGGCCAGGGCTTGCCCTGGAACCGCTCGACCGAAGGCCCCGCCACGGCGATCCGCACCGCCGCACCGCGGATCGTGCCGTTGCCGGCCGCGCGGATGCCGTGCACCGGATCGGAGGCGAAGCGTGCGGTGACGAACCGGTCCTGCTTGTCGTCGTGATAGGCGATCACGCTGTCGCTGATCGTCAGTCCGTCGAGGTCGGTGGAGCTCCCGCCGCCCTTCGGCTTGCCCGGGCGTTCCCAATTGGTGCGGCCGTTCCTGTCGCGGACCAGCACGAGCCGCAGTCCGCGCGCCTTCACGTCGCGCGGCCCGAACGCACCTTTCAGCAACGCGAGCCCGGAAAAGGTGGCTTCGGCGTCGCGCAGCTGAACGAAATCGCCCGCTCCGGCCCATTCCGCCTGCGGAATACGGACGTCGGTGATCCGGATTGTCGGGTTGAACCCGAACGTGTCGACGCGCTCGATCCCGCCGATCGTCACCGGCCGGCCGAACCGCGCGGTGAGCTGCCGCTGGATCACCCCCTTAAGAGACCCCCAAGGGAAGGCAGCGAGCACGATCAACCCCAGCACCAGCACGCCAGCGACGACGATGCCGGTGATTTTCACCCAGCGTTTTGCGAAGAATCCCCTCATCCTACCGCGACGCGCCGCCGTGAAATACGTTCCGCCTGCGTCAGGACCGCTGCCGCAGATTTACCCGTCGTTTCGATCGACACACCACCCCGGCGAAGGCCGGGGCCCAGTTGGGAAACGTCGCTAACGAACGGCGGCGCTACGTTACGCCCACCTCTCCTACTGGGCCCCGGCCTCCGCCGGGGGGTAAGCGGGCCACTTGTCAGAAGTCGATCGCCATGCCCTTCAGTTCCCAGTCGCCATAGCGCGTCGGGTCGCGCGGTTCGGGGTCCTTGTCGGGCACGATCGGCTCGGGCTGTGGCACCGGTGTATCCTTCGACAGATAGGCGGGTGGCTTCACATGGTCGGGGCGCTGGCCCATCATGGCTCTCCGGATTGCGTGTTGGCGTCGTAACCGCCACATGGGGCGCGCCGTGCGACTTGCCAATGCAGCGCGCGGCACCTGAACGCGAAGGACCTTCTTATGCCCGACTACACCCACGCCCCCGAGCCGCTTGGCGTCCCCACCCGCCGCGCCGCGCTGCGCCTGCTCGATGCGGTTCTCCGCCGCGGCGAGTCGCTCGAATCCGCGCTGCCCGCCGCGACCCGCGCGATCCACGGACCCGATCGCGGGCTTGCGCATGCGATCGCCGCCGAGACGCTGCGCCGGCTCCCCGATCTCGACGCGATGATCGATTCGGTCACGAAGACCAATCTGCCCGACGATGCGAAGGCGCGGATGGCGCTGCGGATCGCACTCGTCCAGGTGCTGATCCTGGGCACGCCGTCGCACGCCGCGATCTCGACCGTGCTGCCGCTGGTCGATGGCGGTCCGCGCAAGCTCGTCCACGGCGTGTTCGGGACGCTGTTCCGCGCCAACATGCTGCTACCCGAGGTGCCCACGCTGCCCGCTCCGGTCGAGCTGCGCTGGGAAGCCGCATGGGGCGAGGAGATGGTCGACGATGCCGGCCGTGCGATCGCGGCGCCGCCGCCGCTCGACCTGACGATCGCAGACCCCGCCGAAACCGAAGGCTGGCGCGAAAAGCTTGGCGGCGAGAGCTTCATGCCCGGGCATCTGCGGCTCGGCGATCACGCCTCGGTCCCCGACATGGAGGGCTTTGGCGACGGCGCCTGGTGGGTGCAGGACATCGCCGCCTCGCTTCCCGCGCGCTTGCTGGGCAAGGGGCAGGGCCATGTCCTCGATCTGTGCGCGGCGCCCGGCGGCAAGACGCTGCAGCTCGCGTCCGCGGGCTGGACCGTCACCTCGGTCGACAATTCGCAGAGCCGGATCAAACGTCTGCGCGAGAATCTCTATCGCACGCATCTGAAGGCCGAGGTGGTGAACGCCGACCTTCTCGAATGGGCGCCCGCCGAGCCCGCCGACGCGATCCTGATCGACGCGCCGTGCAGCGCGACCGGCATCTTCCGTCGCCACCCCGACGTGCTCCACCGCGTCCGCCCCTCGATCATCGCCGAGACCGCGGCGTTGCAGGCGCGGATCTTCGCGCGCGCGGCCGACTGGGTGAAGCCCGGCGGTACGCTCGTCTACGCGACCTGCTCGCTCGAACCGTCGGAGGGCGAGGCGCAGCTCGACGCGTTCCTCGCCGCGCGCAGCGACTATTCGATCGTGCCGGTCGACCAGGCCGAGCTCCCCGCCGGAATCACGCCGACCGACACCGGTACCGTCCGCACGCTGCCGGGCATGCTCGCCGAACAAGGCGGTTGCGACGGCTTCTTCATCACCCGTCTGAAGCGCGCCTGATCATTCCTCCCCCGCTTTGGGGGAGGATTGAAGGCCTTCGCGCCACGTGAATCCCCCGCTAGGACAAATTCATGCAACCCGTCCGCATCGCCCCCTCGATCCTGTCCGCCGACTTCGCCAAACTGGGTGAGGAGGTCCGCGCCATCGATGCGGCCGGCGCCGACTGGATCCATATCGACGTCATGGACGGGCATTTCGTGCCCAACATCTCGTTCGGCCCCGCGGTCATGAAGTCGGTGCGCGGCGTCACCGCCAAGCCGTTCGACGTCCATCTGATGATCGCCCCCGTCGATGCGTATCTCGATGCGTTCGCGGAGGCCGGCGCGGACTGCATCACCGTGCATTACGAGGCCAGCCCGCACATCCACCGCTCGCTCCAGCACATCAAGTCGCTCGGCAAGCGCGCGGGCGTTGTGATCTGTCCCGGCACGCCGGCGAAGATGCTCGATTACCTGCTCGACATGGTCGACCTCGTGCTCGTGATGAGCGTCAATCCCGGGTTTGGCGGGCAGAGCTTCATCCCCAGCCAGCTCAAGAAGATCACCGCGATCCGGACGATGATCGAGAAGAGCGGTCGCATGATCGATCTCGAGGTCGATGGCGGTGTCGACGCCGAATGGGCGAAGCGCTGCATCGATGCGGGTGCGGACGCGCTGGTCGCGGGGACGTCGGTGTTTCGCGGGGGGCCGGCACAATATGCCGCCAACATCGCGGCATTGAGGGGCGATTGACCGACCAGCCCGATCCCGTGACCGATCCAATGCTCGACGGTATCGACGAAGGACGTCGCCTGATCCGGCTCGGCGGCGACAACGGGCTGTCGCTCGCTGACCGGCTGGCGGAGCGCTTTCACCGCCTGACCTGGCGTACGCCGCTCCATGCCTTGCGGCTCAAGGGGCGCTATCCGCTCAAGCTGATCGCCGTCCCCGAGGATCCGGTGCTCGGTGACATCCCGCGGGGCACGATGCTGCTCGAGGGCCTGCTGTCGTTCCGCGGCGAGGCGCGCGATATCGAGACGCTCGATCTGGCAAAGCCGTTGCCCGGTCCCTTTGCCGACTATTTCCACAGCTTTGCCTGGCTGCGCGACCTGTCGACCGTCGCAACCCGCGCACGCGGGGCACCGATCGCCGAATATCTGATGGGGCTGTGGCTGACCGCCTATGCCGACACGCCGGGCGGGATCGCGTGGCGGCCGGACCTCTGGGGCAGGCGGATCCTGTTCTGGACCGCGCATGCGCCGCTGATCCTGTCGTCGGCTGACCTAGTCTACCGCTCGAAGGTGCTGAACGCGCTCGCGCGGGGCGCGCTGCACCTCGATCGAAGCGCGGACAAGGTGCCCGCAGGCGCACCGCGGATCGCGGCATGGTGCGGCGTCGTCGCCGCCGGGCTGCTGATCCCGGGCGGTGACCCGCGCCGCGCGTTCGGTGAGGCCGGGCTGCTGCGCGCGCTCGGCACCGGGTTGTTCGACGATGGCGGTTCGGTCTCGCGCAGCCCGGCGATGCTGCTCGATTCGATCCAGCTTCTGACGCTGCTCCAGGACAGTTACCTTGCACGCAACCTGGCCTTGCCCGAGCCCGTCGCGACGACGCTCACCAGGATGGTCGCGGCGCTGCTCGGCGTGACGCATGGCGATCTTGGGCTGTCGAGCTGGCAGGGCGGGGGCCCCGCAAGCGAGACTCAGGTCGCCGCGGTGATCGAGGCGAGCGGCATCCGGACCCGGCCGCTCCGCCAGGCGCGCGACTGGGGCTATCAGCGGCTGGCGGCGGCCTCCTCGGTGCTGATCGTCGACGCCGCGCCGCCACCCGTCGCACGCCTTGTCGAAGGCGGGTGCGCTTCGACGCTCGCGTTCGAATTCTCCGATGGCCCGGCGCGGCTTGTCGTCAATTGCGGCGGCGCACGGGCAGGGATCGCGCAACTGCCGCCGGCAATGGTCGAAGGTCTGCGGTCGACCGCCGCGCATTCGACGCTGACGATCGCCGACAGCAACTCGACCGCGATCCACGCCGACGGAACGCTCGGCCGCGGCGTTGCCGAAGTCGAGCTGAGCCGGCAAGAATCGGAGGCAGCGAGCCGGATCGAAGCGAGCCATGACGGCTATGTCCGGCGCTGGGGCTTTGTGCACCGCCGGCAGCTGATGCTGACCGGCGACGGCCGTGAATTACGGGGCGAAGACGCGCTGTTGCCCAAGGGCAGCAAGCGGCGCCTGGGCCTTTCGCTGTTCGCGATCCGCTTCCATCTGGGTGCGGGGGTGCAGGTGTCGCCGACCGCGGACGGTCTGGGCGCGATCCTCCGCCTGCCGGGCGGCGCGATCTGGCAGTTCCGCTGCCGCGGCGGCGCGCTGGTGGTCGAGGACAGCGTCTGGATCGACGCGGACGGCCGCCCGGTCGCGACGCAGCAACTGATGATCACCGGCGAGGCCGCGGCGGGCGGCGCGAGCGTGAGCTGGGCACTGAAAAAGGCCTGAGCGCCAAACCGAGAGCGTTTACAATCACCCTCCCCGGCGGAGGCCGGGGTCCAGTTGGAAAGGTGGCGATGACGAAGCGCCGTCTTAGGTTGGCGACGTTCCCCAACTGGACCCCGGCCTCCGCCGGGGAGGTGCTATATTCGTGGCGTGGCGCGAGACGGCGACATCTGCGCGCGACCCGCCCCCTGTTCCCCAACCCCAACCGACGCTAAGGCCCGCCGCACGGCGAAACCCGGATCACGAAAGACCTGTCATGACCAGCATCCCGATAAAGCGCGCACTCCTGTCCGTCTCCGACAAGACCGGGATCGTCGATCTCGGCACCGCGCTTGCGAGCCACGGTGTGGAACTGGTGTCGACCGGCGGTACCGCCACCGCGCTGCGGGCGGCAGGCCTCACGGTGCGCGACGTGTCGGAGCTGACCGGCTTTCCCGAGATGATGGATGGCCGCGTCAAGACGCTGCACCCGATGGTGCATGGTGGCCTCCTCGCGGTGCGCGACGATGTGGGGCATGCCGCGTCGATGGAGGAGCACCAGATCGGCGCGATCGACCTCGTGATCGTCAATCTCTACCCGTTCGAGGCGACCGTCGCGAAGGGTGCGGACCGCGACACGGTGATCGAGAATATCGACATCGGCGGCCCCAGCATGGTGCGCTCGGCCGCCAAGAACCACGCCTATGTCGCGATCGTCACCGATCCCGCAGACTATGCGCTGGTTGCGGGCGGCAGCACGACGCTCGACGACCGCAAGCGCCTCGCCGCCAAGGCATTCGCGACCACGGCCGCCTATGACTCGGCGATCGCGACCTGGTTCGGCACGGTCGACCAGGGCGAGCAGTTTCCGGCCACGCTGCCGATCACGCTCAAGCGCGGCGATGCGCTCCGCTATGGTGAGAACCCGCACCAGTCGGCGGCCTTCTACACCGCGACCGATGGTGTCCGCGGCATCGGCCAGGCGCGTCAGGTGCAGGGCAAGGCGCTGAGCTACAACAATCTTAACGACGCGGACGCTGCGCTCGAGCTCGTCGCCGAGTTCCGCGATGCCGCCCCCTCGGTCGTCATCGTCAAGCACGCCAATCCGTGCGGCGTCGCGACCGCCGCGACGCTCGAGGAGGCCTATGCCGCGGCGTTCGCCTGCGACACCGTGTCGGCGTTCGGCGGGATCATCGCAGTCAACCGCCGCCTCGATGTCGAGACCGCGCGCGCGATCACCGGCATCTTCACCGAAGTCGTCGTCGCACCCGATGCCGACGAGGAGGCGATCGCGCTGTTCGCCGCGAAGAAGAACCTGCGTCTGCTTTTGACCGGCGACCTGCCCGATGCGGCGCGCGCCGGGCTCACCGCCAAGTCGATCGCGGGCGGCTGGCTCGTACAGGGGCGCGACAACGGCACGCCCGGCGAGTTGCAGGTGGTGACGAGGCGCCAGCCCACGCCGCAGGAACTCGCCGACTGCCGCTTCGCCTGGACCGTCGCCAAGCACACCAAGTCGAACGCGATCGTCTATGCCAAGGACGGCAGCACGGCAGGCATCGGTGCGGGGCAGATGAATCGCCTCGAATCCGCGCGCATCGCCGCGTGGAAGGCCAAGGATGCGGCGGACAAGGCGGGCTGGGCGACGCCGCGGACGATCGGCTCGGCGGTTGCCTCCGACGCGTTCTTCCCGTTTGCCGACGGGCTGCTCGCGGCGGTCGAGGCGGGCGCGACCGCGGTGATCCAGCCGGGCGGGTCGATCCGCGACGCCGACGTGATCGCGGCGGCGGACGAGGCGGGGCTGGCGATGGTGTTCACCGGGATGCGCCACTTCCGGCATTGATCGCCGGCGGCCCCCCGGCTTCGGGGGGCCGGATCAGCGGACCGGCGACCCGCTCCGCGGCAGCGTCGCTTCGCTGGGCTCGGGGGTCTTGGCGAACAGGGCGCGGTCGGCGGGCCCGAACGCCCATTTCCACAGGATGAAGAGATAGGTCGCGGCGATCGCCGGCTCGCCGACCGCAAGTTCGACCCATTCGAGCCGCTTGGGTAGCGCGGTAAAGCCCGTGCCCACGACGATCGCGGCAAGCGCCGCCCAGACCAGCGGCCAGCGCCACGGCGAGACGCTCGCGCCGAGCAGGCTTCCGAGCAGCCGCGACTTGATCATCGAGGTCAGCGCGACCGAGATCATGAGCGCGATCGCGGGCCCTGCGGCCTGATAGTTGACCGGATAGCCAAGCCGGCGGATCGCGAAGATCAGCGCGAAGCTGAGGCCGATCTGGAAGGCGAGCATCACCGCTGAGATCATCAGATTGCGGTGCCGCGCGATATAGACGAGCGCGGATTCGCTGACCGCGCCGCTCGAGGCGAGGAATTCGGCGGTCAGCAGGAAGGCGAGCGCGGCGGTGCCAGCGACGAATTGCGGCCCGACCACGCCCATCACCGCCTCGCCGGGGATCGATCCCATCAGCGCGAGGCCACCCTGTGCCGCCATGATCCAGAACGCGACCTGGCGGACCTGGTTGGCGATCGCCGCGCGGTCGTTGACCGCAAGACTCTGCGTGATGACGGGGCCGAGGATCGGGTCGAAGCTTGTCTTAAGCTTCTGCGGCAGGCTCGCGACCTGTTGCGCCATATAATAGATGCCGACGACCTTGGGCTCGAACATCACGCCGAGGATGAAGCGGTCGACGTTGCGGCTGCCCCATTCGAGGATGTCCGCGCCCGCCAGCGGCACATTGGCGCGGGCGAGCGCGTAGAGCGGGCGCAGATGCGGCGACCAGCCGCGCGGCAGCCCGTAGCTGCGCACGAACGGCACGAGGCTGGCGATCAGCGCCGCAGTCATCGACGCGACATAGCTCAGCACGAGCCCGTCGCGGATCGTGAAATAGGAAAAGGCCCAGGCGGCGATCGAGATCGTCCACGGCTCGACCACCGCGCGCGCGGTGACCGCGGCCTTGACGTTCAGCCGATAGGCGAGTGCTGCCAGGCTGACGTCGGACCAGGCGACCGCGACGATGATGAGCGGCAGGAACCGGTCGAGCCCAGTGATCGCCGTATTGGGATACATGATCTCGGGGAAGGTGAAGAGCACCGCGCTCGCGATCAGCGACGCGACGAACGCCACCGCCATCGCATCCCACACGACATAGGCGTGCGGCCGCTCGGTGCTGCTCAGCGCCTGCGCGAGACCGCGCTTGAGCCCGAGCGTCGCCAGCAGCGCGGCGAGTTCGACCACCACGACCGCGATCGCGAACCGGCCGACCAGGTCCGGGCCGTAAATGCGGCCCGCGATGAACAGGAACGGGATGCGCGCGGCGAGGCGGAGGACAAAGCCCGCAATGTTGGTCCGACCGCCCTTGGCGAGCGTGTCGATATCCTTGGTCGATTCGGTCACGGGCGGGCGCCGCTGGTGCGCCGCGCCGCGGCACGGCCGCGTCGTCGGTCGGAGCGAAGGCTCCGCCGGCCGCGCTTGTGCGAGTCAGCCGGGCGTGGCCGGCTGCCGCCCCGCGCGATCAATGCGCTGCGCCCCAGCTCAGGCCGGTGCCGATCTCGATCCCCAGCGGCACGTCGAGCGTCACCGCCGGCTCGGCCGCGGTCGCCATCACGCGTTCGATGACGGGCTTGGCCGCCTCGACATCGCCCTCGGGCAGTTCGAACACGAGTTCGTCGTGGACCTGGAGCAGCATGCGCACGTTCGGCAGCCCGGCTTCGAGCAGTGCAGGGCCCATGCGGACCATCGCGCGCTTGATGATATCCGCGCTCGTCCCCTGGATCGGCGCGTTGATCGCGGCGCGCTCGGCGCCCTGGCGTTCGTGCTGGATCTTCGAGCGGATCCGCGGGAAATGCGTCTTGCGGCCGAACAGCGTCGTCGTGAACCCGGTCGCGCGGACGCTTTCGGTGGTGTCGACGATGTAGCTGGAGATGCCGGGGAAGCGATCGAAATAGCGGTCGATCATCGCCTGTGCTTCGTCCGCGGACACGTCAAGCCGGCCGGCGAGCCCCCAGCGCGAGATGCCGTAGAGGATCGCGAAGTTGATCGTCTTGGCGCGACCGCGCGTGTCGCGGTTGACCTCGCCGAACAGCTCCTGCGCGGTGAGGCTGTGAATGTCGTCGCCATTCGCGAACGCCTGTTTCAGCGCGGGGACGTTGGCCATGTGCGCGGCCAGTCGCAGCTCGATCTGCGAGTAGTCGGCGGCGAGGATCACGTTGCCGGGCTCCGCCACGAACGCGTCACGGATCTGGCGGCCGATCTCGGTGCGGATCGGGATGTTCTGCAGGTTGGGATCGGTCGACGACAGCCGGCCGGTCTGCGCGCCGGTCAGCGAGTAGGACGTGTGGACGCGACCCGTCGCCGGGTTGATCTGCGCCTGCAACGCATCGGTATAGGTCGATTTCAGCTTCGAGAGCTGGCGCCAGTCGAGCACCTTGCGCGCGATCACCGCGCCGGGCGAATCCTTGTCGGCGGCGATGCGCTCGAGTTCGGTGACGTCGGTCGAATAGACCCCGGACTTGCCCTTGCGGCCGCCCTTGATGCCCATCTTCTCGAACAGCACGTCGCCCAATTGCTTGGGGCTGCCGATCGTGAACGGCGCGCCGGCGAGCGCGTGAATCTCAGTCTCCAGGCTCGCCATCTGCGCGGCGAACTCGGTCGACAGCTTCGACAGCTTCGCGGCGTCGACCTTGATCCCGTGCATCTCCATCTGCGCGATGACGGGGACGAGCGGGCGGTCGACCATCTCGTAGACCCGCGTCGAACCCTCGGCGGGCAGGCGGCGCTTGAACCGGCGCCACAGGCGCAGCGTCACGTCCGCGTCCTCCGCGGCATAATGGGTCGCGGCCTTGAGGTCGATTTCGTTGAAGCTGCGCTGCGACTTGCCGGTGCCGACCACGTCCTTGAACGCGATGCAGGTGTGCGAAAGGTGCGTCGCGGCAAGCTCGTCCATGCCGTGGCCGTGAAGCCCCGCGTCGAGATCGAAGCTCATCAGGATCGTGTCGTCGAACGGCGCGATCGTCACGCCTCCGGTGGCGGCATAGGCGCGGGCGAGGACGATCATGTCGTATTTCAGGTTATGGCCGATCTTGAGGATGCTCGGATCCTCCAGCAGTGGCTTCATCTTCGCCAGCACGACCGCGCGGTCGATCTGGGCCGGGTTTTCCGCGAGCAAATCGGTGCCGCCATGCGCGATAGGTACGTAGCAGGCGAGGTTCGGATGCAGCGCCAGGCTGATCCCGACCAGGTCGGCGCGCGTCGCGTCGATCCCGGTCGTCTCGGTGTCGATCGCGATCCAGCCCTGATGCTTTGCCAGCGTGATCCAGCGGTCGAGCGCCGCCTCGTCGACGACGGTCTCGTAATCGTCATGCTTGCACGGCTCGTCCGCGTCCATGTCCGCGACGACGGTCGACTCGGCGACCGGTGCTTCGGCGACGGCCGACAATTTGGCGATCAGCGACTTGAAGCCGTGATGATCGAGGAACGCGCGCAACGGTGCGTCGGGAATGCCCTTGAGCTCGAGATCCTCGAGCGGCTCGGGCAGCGCGACGTCGCATCTGAGCGTGACCAGCACCTTCGACAGCCGCGCCATCTCGGCATGCTCGATCAGATTGTCGCGCAGCTTGCCCTTCTTCATCCCCTCGGCGGCGGCGAGCACCGATTCGAGATCGCCATGTTCGAGGATCAGCTTGGCGGCGGTCTTCGGGCCGACGCCGGGGACGCCGGGGACGTTGTCGACGCTGTCGCCCATCAGCGCGAGCACGTCGCCGAGCTGCGCCGGGGTGACGCCGTGGAATTTTTCCGCGACATGCTCCGCGCCCAGCCGGCGGTTGTTCATCGTGTCGTACATGTCGAGCCCGGGCTCGATCAGCTGCATCAGGTCCTTGTCCGACGAGACGATCGTGACCGACCAGCCCTGCGCCAGCGCGGCCTTCGAATAACAGGCGATGATGTCGTCGGCCTCAAGCCCCTCGGTCTCGATGCACGGCAGCGAGAAGGCGCGCGTCGCGTCGCGGATCATCGGGAACTGCGGGACGAGATCCTCGGGTGGGGGCGGACGCTGCGCCTTGTACTTGTCGTAGAGATCGTTGCGGAACGTCTTCGACGACTTGTCGAGGATGACCGCCATGTGGGTGGGGCCATCCGCGGCATGGACCTCGTCCGCGAGCTTCCACAGCATCGTGGTATAGCCGTACACCGCGCCGACCGGCTCGCCATGCTTGTTGGTAAGCGGCGGCAGCCGGTGATAGGCGCGGAAGATATAGCCGGAGCCGTCGACGAGATAGAGATGGGGCATCGCGCGCGGTCTAGCGGATGCGCGCGCGCGGACCAATGGGCGAAGCGTGGTTGTTGGGTATCAGGTGTGAGGAAAATCTCAGACCGACGGGCGGGCGCCACCGGCATGCGCGGCGACCGCGGCGGCGACCGCCTGGATCAGCATCTGGCGTTCGCGGATCGGCCGCAGCGTGTCGCCGATCATCACCGCGATCGCATAGCGCTTGCCGTCGGGCGCCGTCAGGAGCCCGACATCGTTGAAGCCGGCGTTGCGGGGACCGAGATCCTGGCCGGTGCCGGTCTTGTGCGCGATCCGCCACCCCGCGGGCAGCGCGGCGCGCAGCCGGGCGCGGCCGGTGACCGACGCGCCCATCGTGTCGAGCAGGACCTGCGTCGAGCTGGCGCTGAGCAATTCGCCCCGCGCGAGCCGGGCCAGCGCGTCCGCGATCGCGATCGGCGCGGCGCCATCGGGCGGATTGGCGACATAGGCGTCGAGTGCGGCG
>NZ_JPJC01000206.1:0-15860 GCF_000733135.1 Sphingomonas sp. FUKUSWIS1 | reverse complement strand
AGACGAGCCCCGCCGTCCCGCTTTGCAACAGCCGCTCGCCCGGACCGAAGCGGATCTCGCCCAGCTGTTTGCGCAGGATCATGCCGCGCACCGCCCGCGGGCCGCCGACATAGCTCAGCAGCCGGTCGTTCGCGGTATTGTCGCTATGCGTCAGCGCGCGCCTGAGCAATTCGCCGACGGTGGTGTGATAGCCGTCGCCGGTGACGAGCATCGCGATCGGCTGATGGAACAGCGTCAGGTCCTCCGCGCGGACGACGACCGGATCCTCGAGCTTCGCCTTGCCCTGGTCGCGCAGGTCAAGCAGCGTGATCGCGACCCAAAGCTTGCTGACCGATTGCTGCGGCAGGCGCTGGCGCCCGCCGGCCTCGACCGTCCAGCCCTCGTCCACCGCGCGGATCGCGATCCCCGCCTTGCCCGCAAAATCATGGTGCAAGGCGTCGATCGCGGTGACCAGCGGAGCGGGCGCGGCACGGGTGGCGCGTGCGGTGGGCAATGGGACCGGGATCGATACGCTGGCGGTTCCATCGCCCTGCGGCGCGGCGCCGGTCGCCCCGGGGCGCGACGTCGAGCCACAGCCGGTCAGCGCGAGCGCGATGCCGCCGGTCACGAAAAGACGCGCGAACCTGCCAATTGCCATGGGTGTCGGATATCCTGCGATAGCGCTACGATCCTGATACGGTCCCGATCGCCGCGATACGCCCCGCGTGCCTCGCTGCGACGAACTGCACGCACGGCGCGCCGGGACGTGGAACGTCAGGGCGTCAGGACCGTGTCGACCGCCTCCGGCAGCATCTGCGGATAATCGAGCGTGTAGTGCAGGCCGCGGCTTTCGTGACGGTGCAGCGCCGAGCGGACGATCAGTTCGGCGGTCTGGAGCAGGTTGCGCAGTTCGATCAGGTCGGGCGTGACGCGGAAATGCTGGTAATATTCGGCGACCTCCTCGTTCAGCATCGCGATCCGGTGCTGTGCGCGTTCGAGCCTTTTGGTGGTGCGGACGATGCCGACATAATTCCACATGAAGCGGCGGATCTCGGTCCAGGTCTGCTTGATGACCACTTCCTCGTCGGAATCGGTGACGCGGCTTTCGTCCCAGGGGCGGATCGGCGGCGGCGGGGGCAGGCTGTCCCAATCGGCGGCGATGCTGTCCGCCGCGGCCTCGCCGAACACGAAGCATTCGAGCAATGAGTTTGACGCCAGCCGGTTCGCGCCGTGCAGCCCCGATTCGGTGCATTCGCCCGCCGCATAGAGCCCGGGAAGGTCGGTCTTGCCATGCTCGTCGACGACGATCCCGCCACAGGTGTAATGCTGGGCAGGGACGACGGGGATCGGCTGCGTCGTCATGTCTATCCCGACGGTCAGCAGCTTTTCGTGAATGTTCGGAAAATGATGCCGGATGAAGTCGGCGGGCATGTGGCTGATGTCGAGATGGACGTAATCGAGCCCGTAGCGCTTGATCTCGGCATCGATCGCGCGCGCGACGATATCGCGCGGCGCCAGCTCCATCCGGACGGGATCATAATAGGTCATGAAACGCTTGCCGGTGGTCGGGTTGATCAACCGTCCGCCTTCGCCGCGCACCGCCTCGGTGATCAGGAAGTTCTTGACCTCCAGATTGTAGAGGCAGGTCGGGTGGAACTGCATCATCTCCATGTTCGACACGCGCGCGCCCGCGCGCCAAGCCATCGCGATGCCGTCGCCCGTCGCGCCGCGTGGCGCGGTCGAGAACAGGTAAGTGCGGCCCGCACCCCCGGTCGCGAGGATCGTCGCGCGCGCCGTGTAGAGCGCGACGCGTCCGGTGCCGCGGTCGACCGCATAGACGCCCCAGACCCGGCCTGCGCCCGAATAGCGCATCTCGTGCCGCCCGGTGGCGAGGTCGATCGCGACCTGGTCGGGGACCAGCGTGATGTTGGGGTGCGCTTCGGCGGCTCTCTGCAGCGCCTCCTGCACCGCCCAGCCGGTCGCGTCGGCGACATGGACGATCCGGCGATGACTGTGGCCGCCCTCGCGCGTCAGGTGCAGCGCGTTCCCTTCGGTCTCGAACGGCACGCCGAGATGCGTGAGTCGTTCGATCGCGGCCGGCGCGCCCTCGACCACCATCTCGACGATCCCGCGATCGTTCAGCCCGGCGCCGGCGACCATCGTGTCCTCGACATGATTCTCGAACGTGTCGCCGGGTTCGAGTACCGCGGCGATCCCGCCCTGTGCCCAAGCGGTCGACCCTTCGTTCAGCGCCCCCTTGGCGAGCACGGTGACGGTGAAACGGTCGGCGAGGGTGAGCGCGGCGGTCAGCCCGGCCGCGCCGGAACCGATGATGAGAATGTCGCTGGTCATGCGGCTCGGGATCCGGGGCAGGGGACAGGGTGATGCGGGGTCCTGCTGTTGCACGAAAGTGAGACCACAGGACAGGGGGGTGTTCGGATCGATCGCCCGGACTTATCCGCGCGCGCGCTTTTTCGTCTCGGGCATCGTGACCAGATAGAGCAGGAACCCGGCCCCCGCGATCGCCGCGAGCGTCAGGAAGTTCGCGCTATAGCCTGCCCAGACGATGATCGATCCCGCCAGCGTCGCCGACAGCGCCGCGCCGAGCCCCTGCGTCGTCGCGACCGCGCCCTGGCTGACGTTGAACCGGCCGCTGCCCTCGGTCAGGTCGGCGATCACGACGGGGAACAGCGCGCCGAAAATGCCCGCGCCGACGCCGTCCAGCGCCTGCACGCCGACCAGCCAATAAGGGTCGTCGGACAGCGTGTAGAGCGCGCCGCGCGCGGCGAGGAATCCGAAGGCGACGAGGAACAGCGGCTTGGTGCCGAGCCGTTCGGCATGCCGGCCGACGAAGATCGCGACGGGCACCATCACGAGCTGTGCCGCGACGATGCACGCGGCGGTCAGCGACGTCGCCTGATCCTTGCCGACGGTGCGCGCGAGCAGTTGGCTGACCGAGGTCAGCATCGCGGCATTCGCCAGATGGAAGAGGAACGCGATCACCGCAAAGGTCATTAGCGGGCGGTTCTCGATCAGCGTCTTCCAGCCGCTCGGCTCGTCGCAGTCCGCATCGGGCTCGCAGTCGAGGCCACGCGCGACGGCATTGTCGATATCGTCGTTGTGGAGCCGCGTCGCGGTGACGATGCTTGCAACGGTCAGCGCGCCCATCAGCCAGAAGACCACGACCGGTCCGAACGTCCAGGCGAGCACGCCCGCGAGCCCGGCGGACACCGCATTGCCGGCATGGTTGAACGCCTCGTTACGGCCGACCCGCTTGGCGAACATCTTCGGCCCGACCAGACCGAGCGTGATCGCCGAGATCGCGGGGGCGAAGATCGCGCCCGCGACGGCGGCGACCGACTGGGTGATGGTCACCACGGTGAAGCCCGTGACGAACGGCAGCGATACGCTGGCCAACGTCACCAGCAACGCTGCCACCATGACGATCCGCGGCTTGTTGCGGCTCTTGTCGATCAGGCTGCCGGCGGGCGTCTGCGCGATCAGGCCGACGATCCCGGCGATCGTCAGGACCAGCCCGACCGTCGCCTCGTTCCAGCCATGCGCGGGGCCGCGGACCGCGACCAGATAGATGGCGAGATAGGGCCCGAGCCCGTCGCGCACGTCGGCAAGGAAGAAGTTGAGCGCATCGAGCGTGCGTCCCGCCGGCGCATGACGGTGCGGAGCTTTGCCGCCGGGGGGGTGGCGGGAGGGCAGGGAAGCGGAGAGGGTCGCCATGGTCGGTCCTTGGTCCTGGGAAAGAGGGGGCGGGCAGAGGGGAGCGTCGAGGGTCAGCCGATCAGCAGGCGCGTGCCGAGCGCGGCGGCGAGCGCGGGAATCATCGTCACCGCGCCGACCTTCAGGAAGCGCAGGAACCCGACATCGAGGCCTTCGCGGCGGATCGCCTGGAGCCACAGGATCGTCGCGAGCGACCCGGTGATCGACAGGTTGGGGCCAAGATCGACGCCGATCAGCAGCGCATCGACGACGACGCGCGGCGGCTGCGCCTGCGCGACCGCGGTGCTCGCGATCAGCCCGGCGGGAAGATTGTTGACCAGGTTCGACCCGAAAGCGAGCAGGGTCCCCGCGGTCATCGCCGCGCGCGCCGGATCGGCGGCCTCTGCACGCAACCACGCCGCGACGTGGCCGATGACGCCGCTATGATCGAGCGCCTCGACCAGCACGAACAGCCCGGCGACGAGCGGCAGCACGCTCCACGACACGTCGCGCACGACCATGAGGGGTGACATGCGGACCAGCAGGCAGATGGCGAGCGTCGTCGCGACCCCGGCGATGCAGGTCGGCAACCCGAGTTGCACGTCGAACGCCGAGGCCAGCAACAACACGACCGCCGTGACGACGATCCCTGCCAGCGCCGCCTTGCCGCCGAGGGTCAGCGGCGTACGTGCGATCTCCGTCTCGCACTGTCCGACGAGCCGCGCACGCTCGGTCCAGCGGAGCGCGCCGTAGGTCACGACGATCGCCGCGACCGATGGCAGCGCGAATGACGCGAACCACTGGCCGAGCGGGGGCATCGTGCCGCCATAGAGCACGAGGTTCGCCGGATTGGAGATGGGCAGCACGAAGCTTGCCGCGTTGGCGATGAGCGCGCAGGCGAACAGCAGCGGCAGCGGATCCGCCTTCGCCTTGCGCGCGGCGGCATAGACGGCGGGCGTGAGCACGACCGCGGTGGCGTCGTTCGACAGGAAGGTCGTGGTGACGATCCCGGTGACGTAGACGAGCGCGAACAGGCGGACGGGCGACCCCCGCGCGCCGCGCGCGGCGGTCGCGGCGATCCAGTCGAACAGGCCCTGCTGACGCGCGGTCTCGCTGAGCAGCATCATGCCGATCAGGAAGAGATAGACGTCCATGCCCTTGCCGACCGCGGCCAGCCCGGCAGCGAGCGGCAACAGACCCAGCGTGAGCAGCGCGACCGCGCCGGCGACCGCCCACACCGCCTCGGGCAGGCGGAACGGGCGCGCGATCACCCCGGCCGTCGCCGCCGCGCAGATTGCCCAGGTCAGGCTAGTCTCGGGGGGCACGCGCAGTGTCCGTCGCATTTTCCGATGCGGCACCGATCCGGCGCGACACGGCAGTTATTATCGCCACAATGACTAGCATAGCCGGTCATCACCCTGGTCCTCGCCATGGTCCTTTCAGACTAGGCGGCGTGATCGGGAAGTGTCGTTGCCCTAATGATTGTGTTACGCATCGATCCGGCCCCTGACATGACTTGTGGACAACTGGTGTCAGGCGCGACAACACAGCAGCAGGGGCAAAGGGCCCCGCCGCGATCGTGACAAATCGTTCATGTGGCAATCGGACCCGGATTGACGGGTTTATCGCCTGTTCCCAGCGGCTTGATCGCAGCGGCTGGGCGGCGAGCGGCGGCAAGGCCGGGGCCCGTCCGTCAGGACGTGGCCCCGGCGTCGCGGGTTGATCAGAGGAAGCGGTTGATCAGGTTTTCAAGGCGTTCCTGCTGGCCCGAAACCGGCTTCGGATCGATGTCGCGCTCGACCGCAAGATCGGCAATACCGGCCAGATCCAGCCCGCCGATCGTGCTGCCGAAGTCACCGTCCCAGCCGGCATAGCGCTTGGCCTTGATCGCATCGACCCGACCATCCTCGATGATCGCGGCAGCGGCGAGCAGGCCCTTCGCGACGACGTCGATGCCGCCGACATGGCCGTAGAACAGGTCGGCCGCGTCCATGCTCTGGCGCCGGACCTTGGCGTCGAAGTTGAAGCCGCCCGTGGTGAAGCCGCCGCCGCGCAGGATCTCGACCATCGCCAGCGTCAGTTCCTCGACCGAATTGGGGAACTGGTCGGTATCCCAGCCATTCTGCGGATCGCCGCGATTGGCGTCGATCGACCCGAAGATGCCGAGCGCGTTGGCGGTCGCGATCTCGTGTTCGAAGGTATGCCCCGACAGCGTGGCGTGGTTCGCCTCGATGTTGACGCGCACCTCGTTCTCGAGCCCGTAGCGCTTGAGGAAGCCGTACACCGTCGCGGTGTCGAAGTCGTACTGATGCTTGGTCGGCTCGTGCGGCTTGGGTTCGATCAGGATCGTGCCGGTGAAGCCGATCTTGTGCTTGTGCTCGACGACCAGGCTCAGGAAGCGGCCGAAATTGTCGAGTTCGCGCTTCATGTCGGTGTTGAGCAGCGTCTCATAGCCTTCGCGACCGCCCCACAGCACGTAGTTCTGGCCGCCGAGGCGATGCGTCGCCTCGAGCGCGTCGCGGACCTGCAGCGCGGCAAAGGCATAGACTTCGGGATCGGGGTTGGTCGACGCGCCGGCGGCATAGCGCGGATGGCTGAACGCGTTGGCGGTGCCCCAGAGGAGCTTGCGGCCCGACGCGGCCTGGAGCTGTTCGAGGTGGTCGACGGCTTCGGCGAAGAACCGGCGATGCTCGGTCACATTGGCGGCATCCGCCATGACGTCGACGTCGTGGAAGCAGTAATAGGGCACGTCGAGCTTCTTGAAGAAGTCGAACGCGACCTCGCGCTTGTGCGCTGCGGCAGCCGAGTCGTTGGCGCCGGCATGCCAGGGGCGGTTGAACGTGCCCCCGCCGAACACGTCCGACCCCGGCCAGCAGAAGGTGTGCCAGAAGCACGCGGCGAAGCGCAGATGCTCCTCCATCGTCTTGCCGAGCACGACCTTGGTCTTGTCGTAATAGCGATAGGCCAGCTCGTTGCTGCTGTCGGGGCCCTCATATTTGATCTGGGGGATATCGGCGAAGAAGTCGGACATCGGGGATTCCTATGACTTGGGGGTGATACGGGGATAGGCCTGGCGGAACGCCGCCTTTTTCTCGGCGAGCGCGGCGACGAGTGCGGGGTCGGGGGCGATGCGGTGCGACACGGGCGGTGCGACGCAGACCGTCGCAGGATCGCCGCCATCGACACCGAGCTGCGCGAGCCGCGCGGCGCCGAGCGCGGGGCCGACCTCGCCGCCCTGGAGATAGACGAGTTCGACCTCCATCGCCGCGGCGAGCACCGCGCCCCAGTAGCGCGAGCGCGCGCCGCCGCCGATGACCGCGAGGCGTTCGACCGTCGTCCCCGCCGCGCGCAGCACGTCGAGCCCGTCGGCGAGCGCGAAGGCGACGCCCTCGAGCACCGCCTGCGACAGACGGCCGGCATCGGTGTCGTTGTCGAGCCGGAGAAACGCGCCGCGGACCTCGGCATCATTGTGCGGCGTGCGCTCGCCCGAGAGATAGGGGAGGAAGATCTCGGGGCCGCTGGCAGGACCGGCGGCTTCGGCGCGTGCGAACAGGTCGGCCGGGCCGGTCGCGCCGGTGATCCTCGCGACCCAGTCGATGCACGACGCGGCCGACAGATGGACCGACATCTGGTGCCACATGCCCGGCAGCGCGTGGCAGAAGGCATGGACCGCGCTATCGGCGTTGGGGCGGAAGTCGCTGGTCGCAACGAAGATCACGCCCGAGGTGCCGAGCGAGAGCAATGCATCGCCGTCCGCGACCACGCCGACGCCGACCGCACCCGCGGCATTGTCGCCACCCCCCGCCGCGACGGGGACCGGCGGCATGCCCCAGAGTTCGGCGACCTCGGCGGTCAGCGTGCCGGTGATCTCGGAGCCTTCGTACAGCCGTGGCATCTGCGCCTGCGTCAGCCCGCACGCGGCCAGCAGCGCGTCGCTCCAGCTCCGCGCGGCGACGTCGAGCCACAGGGTCCCTGCGCTGTCCGACAGGTCGGACGCCTTGTCGCCGGTCATCAGCAGGCGGACATAGTCCTTGGGCAGCAGCACGGTCGCGATCTTTGCGAAGATCTCGGGCTCATGCTCGCGCACCCAGAGCAGCTTGGGCGCGGTGAAGCCCGGCATCGCGATGTTGCCCGCGATTGCGCGCAGATCGGGCACCGCACGCTCCATCGCTTCGCACTCAGCAAAGCTGCGGCCGTCGTTCCACAGGATCGCGGGGCGTAAAGGGCGGTCGTCGGCGTCGAGCAGGGTCGCGCCGTGCATCTGCCCGGCAAGCCCGACGCCGCGGACCGAACGGCGGACGGCCGGGTCGATGGCCTGGACCGCCGCGGTGGTCGCATGCCACCACGCATCGGGATCCTGTTCGGACCAGAGCGGATGCGGCCGCTGGACGCTCAGCGCGGCGACGCCCTGGCCGACGACGCTGCCGGCCTCGTCGAGCACCACGGCTTTCACGCCGGAGGTGCCGATGTCGATTCCGAGGAACATCAGTTGACGAACGGATCGATGGTGGGGATCGAGCCGTCGGGCGCGAACTTCAGCTCGGTCACCTTGACGTTGCGCAGGTGGTTCTTGTTGCTCAGCTGCGTGTCCGCATAGAACAGCCACCATTTCTTGTTCCACTCGATGATCGAATGGTGGCTCGTCCAGCCCTGCACCGGCTTCAGGATATGCCCCTTGTAGGTGAACGGCCCGTACGGGTTGTCGCCGGTCGCATAGTTCAGGAAGTGCGTGTCGCCGGTCGAGTAGGTGTAATAATATTTGCCACCGCGCTTGAAGACCCAGGACGCCTCGAAGAAGCGCCGCTCATGATCGCCGCCGAGCACGGGCTTGCCGGCCTCGTCGAGGATCTGGACGTCGCGCGGCGTCTCGGCAAAGCTCTTCATGTCGGGGTTCAACCGCGCGATCTTGCCCGACAGCGCGGGCTGGTCGTCCTGGCCGAGATCGGTGTCGGAGCCGTTGGGATCGAACTTGCCGTCCTTCCAGCGCTGCAGCTGGCCGCCCCAGATGCCGCCGAAATACATGTAGCTGGCGCCGTTCGCGTCGGTGAACACCGCGGGATCCATCGAGAAGCTGCCCGCGATCGGCTTGGGGTCCGCCTTGAACGGGCCGACCGGGCTCTTCGACGTCGCGACGCCGATGCGGAAGGTGCCGAGCCCGTTCTTGTCGAGCTGTTTGTCGCGCACCGGGAAATACAGATAATAGGTGCCGTTCTTATAGGCCGCGTCGGGCGCCCACATCTGCTGCGACGCCCAGGGCACGTCCTTCACGTCGAGCGCGACGGGGTTCACCTTCACCGGCCCGCCGATCCGGTCCATCGACAGCACGCGGTAGTCGCGCATCGCATATTGGTTGCCCAGATCGTCGTCGGCGGTCGTCACGTCGATGTCGTGGCTCGGATAGACATAGATCTTGCCGTTGAAGACATGCGCGGACGGGTCGGCGGTGTAGATGCTGGTGACCAGCGGCTGCGACAGATAGCGCTTGCCCTCGGGGCTGCGCGGTTCGCCCTGCGGTTTGGCGGCGGACTGCGCCGTCGCGGTCCCGCCCGTGAACAATGTGGGTGCGAGACCCGCCAGCACGGGAACGACCAGAGCGGAGGCGGCCAGCAACGGGACCGCGCGCGCACGGCGGGCAGGCATGGGGAAACGGAGGCGCATGACCTTATGATCCTTCCTAAAAACCGGTCTTCTACGAGACCTGTCCTCCGCCGTGGCGGGAGATAGCGCTATCATATCCCTCCCGTGCGCCGGAGCAAGGGGGTTCCGCATCATCGCGCACGAAAAATACCCCGTGAAAAGAACGGCCGGGGTCCCGCAACGGGGCGAGCCGTCCATCGGGGTCCGACGACGTTGACCGACTCGGGATCGGATCGCGTGGGGCTTTGCCGCGTCAAGGGGGTGCGCTAACGGTTGGTACATGAACACTTCCTCGATCGGCCGCGTCAAGACTTCGCGGCGCACCGGCGGCGCGCCGACCATCAGCGACGTCGCGCGACTCGCCGGGGTCTCGCCGATGACCGTGTCGCGCGTGATCAACGGCACGAGCAATGTGCGCGCCGCGACGCGCGATGCGGTGACTCACGCGATCGCGACGCTGAACTATGCGCCCAACCCGGCCGCGCGCAGCCTGGCCGGGGCGGGGCAGGTCCGCATCGGCCTGCTCTACAGCAACCCGAGCGCGGGCTTTCTCAGCGAGTTCCTGCTCGGCAGCCTCGACCAGGCGGCGCGCAGCGACGTGCAGATCATCATCGAGAAATGCGACCTGGGCGAGCACGAGATCGCGGTGACGCGTCACCTGATCGAGGGCGGGATCGACGGCATCATCCTGCCGCCGCCGTTGTGCGAGGCGGATGCGGTGCTCGACCTGCTAGCGGCGGCACACGTCCCGACCGTGTCGCTGGCGAGCGGGCTGCCCGTGCCCGACATGCTGGCGATCCGCATCGACGACCGCGAGGCGGCGCTGACGATGACCCGGCACATCATCGCGCTGGGCCATCGCCGGATCGGCTTCATCACCGGCAACCCCAATTTGTCGTCGAGTGCGCGCCGGCTCGAAGGCTATGCGGCGGCGCTGGACGAGGCCGGGATCGCGCGCGACGAGTCGCTGATCGCGCACGGGCTGTTCACCTACCGATCGGGGCTCGATGCGGCCGAGACGCTGCTGGGGCTCGCCGAGCAGCCATCGGCGATCTTCTCGTCGAACGACGACATGGCGGCTGCGACGGTCGCGGTCGCGCATCGGCGCGGGCTCGACGTGCCGGGCGACCTGACGGTGTGCGGGTTCGACGACACGACTTTGTCGACCGCGATCTGGCCCGAATTGACGACGATCCACCAGCCGATCGCGGACATGGCGCGGTCTGCGGTAGAAATGCTCGCCTCGACCATCCGCCGGTCGCAGGCGATCGATCCGCAGGACCGGCACAAGACGTTCGATTTTACGCTGATCCGGCGCCAGTCCGACTCGGCACCGCGGCGCAGGCCCAAGGTCTCCGTCGACTGATCCGTCACCCGCCACCCATCGATGATAGCGATATCATCGATGGGTGGCGGGGGCCGATCAGGCGCGGGTGCGCTGCTTCACCGCGTGGTCGGCGGCGCGCGCGGTCAGTGCCATGAAGGTGAGCGACGGATTGACGCAGGAGGCCGAAGCCATCTGCGCGCCGTCGGTGACGTAGAGGTTGGTGGCCTCGTGCGCGCGGCTCCACGCGTCCAGCACCGAAGTACGCGGATCGCGACCCATGCGCGCGCCGCCCATCTCGTGGATCGCGTCACCGGGGACGTGCTCCTGTTCCGAACTCTTGACGTTGGTCAGCCCGGCCCCGCGAAGCATCGCCTCGCCCTGCGCCCGCGCATCGGCCATCATCTTGAGTTCGTTGTCGTGGAAGCGCACGTCGAACCGGAGCAGCGGCACCCCGAACCGGTCGACCTTCGACGCATGCAGCGACACATGATTGTCGGCATAGGGCAGGCATTCGCCGAACGCGCCCATGCTGAAGTGCCACGGCGCATAGTTGCGCATCCCGTGCTTCATCGAAGCGCCGAACCCGACGGGTGCCGCAGGCGTGCGATAGGCGCCGCCCTGATAGCCATAGCCGCGTTTGAAGCCGACGCCGTCGTCGCCGCCGATGTTGCGGAAGCGCGGGATATAGACGCCCCCCGGGCGGCGGCCATATTCGATGAACTCCTGCATCCCGCCGATCTCGCCGTCGACCCCGACGCGGAAGATATGGTCCATCACATAGCGGCCGAGCGTGCCGCTCGTGTCGAAATGGCTGCGATCGCTGCCCGCCGGACGCGAATTGAGCAGGATCTGCGTCGATGCCATCGCCGAGGCGCAGAGGAAGACGAGGTCCGCCTGGACCGACTGCGCCTGGCCGGTCTTGGTATCGATGTAGCGGACGCCGGTCACGCGCTTGGCCTTGGGATCATAATCAAGGCTGGTGACGACCGCGTCCGACTGCAGCGTCAATCGGCCGGTCGCGCGCGCCGCGGGCAGCGTCACCGCCTGGGTCGAGAAATAGGCGCCGAACGAGCAGCCATTGCTGCACTGGTTGCGGAACTGGCATTTGGTCCGGTTCTGCTCGGGCTTGTCCTCGGTCATGTTGGACAGGCGCGTGTTGATCAGCTTGCGACCGGGGAAGCGGCTTTCCAGATTCTGCTTCAGCCACTTTTCCGCGACGTTCATCGGGATGGGGGGCTGGAATTCGCTGTCCGGCAGATAGGGTAGATTCTCGCGCGAGCCGGACACGCCGATATATTTCTCGACATAGCTGTACCAGGGCGCGACGTCGCCATAGCGGATCGGCCAGTCGCCATCGATTCCGTCACGCTTGTTCGCCTCGAAATCCTCCTCGCTCCACCGGAAGCACCAGCGTCCCCAGATCAGCGACTTGCCGCCGACCGCCGCGGGCCGGATCCAGTAGAATTTGCTGCCCTCGTCATAGGCATAGGGGTTCAGCCGGTCGTCATTGTAGAAGGCGCGGTTGCTGGGTGCGACATAGCCGTGCTTGGCGATGAAATAATCGCTTTTGACGAGCGCCGGGGGCATGATGTTCCGCGCAGGCACCTCGTAGGCGGGCTTGCCATCATAGGCATAGCCTTCGCCGTGCTCGACCATCACGCCGCGGTCGAGCATCAGGACGCGCAGGCCCTTTTCGGTGAGTTCCTTCGCAGCGAACCCGCCGCTCACGCCCGATCCTATGACGATCGCGTCGAACCTGTTGGTTGCGGCCATGGTCTTGGTCTCCTGTCTCGATCAGAAGCGCAGTGCGCGCAGCGTCCGGAAGCTGGTGGTGATGTCGGGCAGATAGGGCGCGGGCGCCTGGTCGTTCTCGACGTAGAAATGCTGCACGCCGGCGCCCGACTTGCGCTTGAACAGCGCGGCAAAGTCGAGCGTGCCCTGGCCGACCGCGGTCATGCTGCGATCGGGGCGCATGTCCTTGACGTGATAGGCGTAGAGGCGGGTGGACAGCCGGTCGATCAGCGCCGCGGGATCCTCGCCCGCATGCGCCGCCCAGTAGATATCGAGCTCGAGCTTGACGAGCGCGGGATCGGTTTCCCTGAGCAGGCGGTCGTACAGGCTGACCCCGCCGGGCCGGATCGTGAATTCGAAATCATGGTTGTGATAGGCAAAGCCGAACCCCGCCGACTTCAGCTGCGTCGCGAAGCGGTTGAAATTGGGCAGCGCGGCGTTCCAGCCCTGTTCGTTGCGATGCTCGTCAGTCATGTACGGCAGCACGACCGTCTTCGCGCCGAGCGTCCTCGCCATCGCCACCGACGGTTCGAACCGCTGAAGCAGCGCGTCATAGCCGATATGCACCGAGGGTGCGGTCAGGCCGAGCCGGTCCATGGTCTTGCGCAGCAGCGCATGATCCATCGTCTCGTACCCGCCGCCGCCGAATTCGACCTCGCGGTAGCCGATCCGCGCAACCGCCTCGAGCGTGGCGACGGGGTCCTTCGCGAACAGCTCGCGCACGGTATAAAGCTGCAGGCCGATCGCCTTGAGCTGTGCGGCGGAGGCGGGGGAGATCGAGCGATCGACCAGCGCGAGCGCCGCCACCGCACCGGTGCCCGTAAGCAGGGTTCTACGGCTGAGGATCATGAGGAATACACCTTGTTGACCTGGGAATAGGGGAAGGCACCGTTATATTCGCCCGGCACCGGCAGATATTCGCGTTCCTGCGTGATGCCGATTTCGGACGTGTAATAGCCGGTGATGACGAGCTGTCGGAATGCGGTGAAGAACGCGCCGCCCGACGGCAGGCCGTCGTTCATCGCCAGGGTGAGCAGCGCGTCGTGCTGTGCCGCGGTCGCCCGGGCGCCGGCGACCTTGTAGTCCTGCAGACAGCGCGCCTCGATCGCGTCGAGCCCGGCGATGATCGGCACGCGGTCCTCGGGTCGGGCCCAGTCGGCCAGCAGCTTTTCGATAAAGGCAGGGACGTCCGCCGCGATCGCCCCGGGGGTATCGGTGGTCGGCAGGACGCGCTCGCTGAGCGCGGTCATCAGTGCACGTTGTGCAGGCGTGAAGACCGGCGCGCTCGGTGGCCCTTCGCTGATCGGCGGGATACCGCCCGCCGGCTGCTGCGCGAGCCCGGCCGCGCGCGCGATCGGGGCATAGAGCGCTGCGCCGAACATGCCGGCGACACCGGCCAGCGCGGTTCTGCGATCGATCATTTACCGTCCTTTCCAAGGTCCTGCGCGATTGCCGCATCGGTCAGCGGGCGGATCCAGATGTTGCGGAACGCCACGGGGGAATCATGGTCCTGCAGCTGGATCGGCGCCGCATCGGGATGCGCGGTATAGCGTGCGACATGGCGCCAGTTGGTCGTGCCGAGCATCGCCTGGTGGTTCTGGACGAGCACGCCGTTGAGCAAAGCGGTCACGTAAGCTGGCCGAACCAGACTGCCGTCGGCGGCAAAGCGCGGCCGCTCGAACACGATGTCGTAGGTCTGCCATTCGCCGGGTTTGCGCGCCGGGTTCACCAGCGGCGGCTTCCAGCCATAGACCCCGCCCACCGTCCCATCGGCATAGGTCGGGTTCCGATAGCCGTCGAGGATCTGCAGCTCGTAGCGCTGCATGAACCAGATGCCGCTGTTGCCGCGGTCCTGCGAGCTCTTGGTCGGCGGATTGGGCGAGCGGAATTCGAGATGCATCTGCACGTCGCCGAAGCTCTGTTTCGAGACGAGATTGTTCTCGCCGCCGCTTTTTGCGCGCGACGGAATTATGAGCGCACCGTTCTCGATCGGCCAGGCGATGCGATCGGGCTTCCACGCATCGAGCGAACGGCCGTCGAACAGCACGATCGCGTCGGCGGGCGGACCGCCGGGGGTGGCGGCCGGCGCGACGGCGACGGGCGCAGGGCGGTCGGCGTCGTGGACACGCCATTGGCCGCCGGGCAGCATCGGCGTGTCCTTGAAGCCCGGCTTGTCCTGCGCGGCAACGGACCCCGTTGTCATCAGCGCCATCGCTGCGACGACCCCCGCCATCACATAGCTCGTCATGCTCTTCCCCCTCATGCCGCGTCGATCGCGCGGTAGGCGGCGATCAGGCGATCCTCGCCCGCACGTCCCGCCACCGAATTGCCGTGTTCCATGCCGATTACCCCCGCATAGCGCCGGCCGCGCAGCCAGCGGACGATCGCGGCATAGTTGATCTCGCCCGTCATCGGCTCGTTGCGGCCGGGATTGTCGCCGAACTGGAGATAGCCGATCTCGCTCCAGCAGCTGTCCAGCGTGGGGATCAGATTCCCCGACTGGATCTGCTCATGGTAGAGGTCGGCCAGGATCTTGACCGCAGGGCTGTTCGCGCCGCGGGCGACCGCATAGCCCTGCGCGATCGTCTGCATATAGACGCCGGGATGGTTGGTGCGCGTGTTGAGCGGCTCCATCACCATCGCGATGCCGTGCGGCGCGACGATATCGCCGGCCCGTCGCATGACGTCGATCACGCGCGCCGTCTGAATCTCGACGGGCAGTTTCGGGTCCATGAAGCCGGTGACGACGGTCATCCGGGTCGCGTTCAGCCGCTTGGCGACCGCGATCGACGCGCGGATATCGGTCAGGAACCCTTCGCGATCGGCGTCGTCATTGGCGCCGAGCAGGGGCCGCGACTTCGCCCATTTTGGCATGCTCGCGACGAAGACGCCCATCGTCATGCCGCGCTGCGCCAGTGCCTTGGCCATCCGCTCCTGGTCGGCGACGGGGCGGGCCGCGGCCTCATTGTCCTCCCAAGCGGTGAAGCCCTGGTCGGCGGCGAAGGCGATCTGCTCGATCAACCCGCCGCGGCTCGCAAAGCTGCCCTCATGCGGCGCATAGCCAAGCGAGAAGCGGGCGGCGGTCGTGCCGCGGCGCTGCGCGGCGATCCCCGCGGGGAGCAGCGACACTGCGGCGCCGGCCGCGATCAGCGTGCGGCGTGAGAGCGTCATCGCCGGATCCGTCTCATTTCGAGCCCGCCGCCTTTAGATAGGCGATGATCGCGGCGCGCTTCGCGGGATCCGGGGTCGCGATCGGCATGCGCGATCCAGGGACCTTCTTCGACGGCGAGGCGAGATATTCGCTCAGCGTCGCGTCGTCCCAGCGCAGCTTCGACGCCTTCAGCGCGGGCGAATAATTGAACCCCGGCGCCGCGGCGGCGGCACGGCCGACCACGCCGTGAAGATTGGGGCC
>NZ_JPJC01000205.1:3982-4926 GCF_000733135.1 Sphingomonas sp. FUKUSWIS1 | reverse complement strand
CCCCGAGCCGCAGAGCGCCATCCGCCAGGCGATGGCGAAATAGCTCGGATCGGCGGGCATGAACGCGAGCAGCAAGAGCGCGGCGATCGAGACGGCCATGCCGATGCCGCCGAGCAGCCCGGCGGGATAGCGATCGGACAGCCATCCCGACAGCGGCGCCACGACCATGTTCGCGAGCGGCCATGGCGCGATCGCCGCACCGACCTCGGCCGCGGAAAAGCCGTAAGCCTGGGTCAGCCGGAACGGCGTCGACAACAGCAGCGTCATCTGCGCGATGAACGCGGTGTAGGCGCCGATCGCGGACAGCGCGAGGACGGGGCGGGCGAGCAGGTCGATCGGCAAGATCGGCTTGGTCTCGCCGCGCTCGCGCCGCACGAAGACCCAGCCGATCGCCACCCCGGTCAGCACGATCGCCGCCGAGACGACCGGGCTGTCGCCGTGCACCGCGGTCTCCGACCCGCCGATGACGAGCCCGATCATCGCCGCGCACATGACCGCGCCGAGCACGTCGAACGGTTCGCTCCGCGGGCTTGGATCGGGCAGGGCGCGCCCGAGGATCAGGCTGAGGATCGCGAACGGCACCGCGCTGGCGAAGACCCAGGGCCAGGGCGCGACCGCGAGGACCAGCCCGCCTAGCGTCGGCGCGAGCGCGGCCGAACTCGACACCACCACCGAATTGATCCCGAGCCCGCGGCCGAGCTGCTTGGCGGGATAGATCGAGCGGATCAGCGCGGACGAGACGCTGAGCGCGGCCGCCGCGCCGAGCGCCTGTGCGGCGCGGACGACGAGCAGGAAGGGCAGGCTCTTGGCAAAGAAGCAGAGCAGGGTCGCGACGGTGAAGACGAGCTGGCCATATTGATACATGCGCTTCAGCCCGATCCGGTCGCCGAGCCCCGAAAAGGGGAGCAGCGCCATCGCCAGGATCAGCTGATAGACGGTGACGA
>NZ_JPJC01000205.1:0-3807 GCF_000733135.1 Sphingomonas sp. FUKUSWIS1 | reverse complement strand
GGTACCCGCCGAGATGGCGGCGATCGCGAGGAAGCGGCGGGGCTTGGGAAGGCCATCCAGGGCCGTTGTCTGGTCGGACTGCATTGCGGACCGCGATAGACACCGTCATGAATGACGCCAAGCTATTCGGGGAAATGGACGATGCGGGTTCTTACGGCTGCGCTTGCGGCAACGATATTGACGGGCGGCGCCGGCCTTGCGGCGGGCGGTGCGCTCGCCCAAGTCGCACCGATGACGAACACAAAGCCTGCCCCGACCCCAACCCCAACCCCAACCCCAACCCCGACCCCGGCCGCGGACACCGCCGCCGATCCCTATATCTGGCTCGAGGACAAGGATGGCGCCAAGCCGCTCGCCTGGGTCGAGGCGGAGAATGCCAAGACGCTTCCCCGGTTGCAGAACGATCCGCGCTACAAGAGCTTCTATGCCGAGGCGCTGGCGATCGCGGCGGCGAAGGACCGGATCCCGATGCCCGACCAGCGCTTCGGCCGGATCTACAATTTCTGGCGCGATGCCGATCATCCGCAGGGGATCTGGCGCTGGACGAGCGAGGCAGGCTACGCGCAGGCCGATCCGGTCTGGACGACCGCGCTCGACCTCGACGCGCTGAGCAAGGCCGAGGGCAAGAAATGGGTGTGGAAGGGGGCGACCTGCCTTCAGCCCGACGAGCGGCTGTGCCTCGTCTCGCTGTCCGAGGGCGGCGAGGATGCGGTGTCGTATCGCGAATTCGATCTGCAGACCGGGCAGTTCGTCGCGAACGGCTTTGCGCTGTCGACGTCGAAGCAGGGCGCGAGCTGGGTCGACAAGGACACGCTGCTGGTCGCGCGCGACTGGGGCGCGGGGTCGATGACCGCATCGGGCTATCCGTTCGTGGTCAAGGAGGTGAAGCGCGGCCAGCCGCTGAGTGCTGCGCGCGAGATCTTCCGCGGCGAGGCGTCGGACCAGCTTGGCACCTATGCCAGCGTGATGACCGACGGGCAGGGCAACCGCGTGACGATGATCCAGCGGCGCCCGACCTTTTTCGGTGGCGAGAAGCATGTCGTCACGCCGGCCGGGCTGGTGAAGCTCGACGTTCCCGACCGCGTCTTCCCGTCGGGGATGGTCGACGGTCAGGTGATCTTCTCGACCAGCGAGGCGTGGGGGCAGATCCCCGCCGGCGCGATCGCCTCGGCGCCGCTCGCCGAGGTGCGCAAGGGCAAGTTCACGCCGACTTTGGTCTTCGCACCGACCGATCGCCAGTCGGTCGACGGCGTGTCGGTGACGCGCGATCACGTGGTCGCCAGCGTCTATGACAATGTCCGCGGGCGGGCGATGGTGTTCACGCACGGCAAGGCGGGCTGGACGTCGCGGGCGGTCGCGCTGCCCGACAATGCCTCGGTCGACGTCGCGAGCACGACCGATCGCAGCAATGCGACGTTCGTGCAGGTGACGGGGTTCCTCGCGCCGACGACCTTGTGGACGCTCGATGCGGGGCCTGGCGGCGTGCCCAAGCAGATCAAGGCGCTGCCGGCGAAGTTCGATGCGTCGCGCGACGTCGTCGAGCAGTTCGAGGCGGTCTCGACCGACGGGACGAAGATCCCCTATTTCATCGTCCACCGGAAGGACGTGCCGCTCGACGGGACGACGCCGACGATCATGACCGCCTATGGCGGGTTCGAATCGTCGATGACGCCCTATTATTCGGGGGTGATGGGCAAGCTGTGGCTCGAGCGCGGGGGCAGCTTCGTGCTCGCCAATATCCGCGGCGGCGGCGAATTCGGGCCGAAATGGCATGATGCAGGACGCAAGACCAAGCGGCAGATCATCTATGACGATTTCGCCGCGGTCGGGCAGGACCTGATCGCGCGCAAGCTGACCAGCCCGGCGACGCTCGGCATCTATGGCGGGTCGAATGGCGGGCTGCTGATGGGGGTCGAGTTCAACCAGCATCCCGATCTGTGGAAGGCGGTGACGATCCAGGTGCCGCTGCTCGACATGATCCGCTACGAACAGATCGCCGCGGGCGCGTCATGGGTCGATGAATATGGGTCGGTGAAGATCCCCGCGGAGAAGGCGTTTCTCGAGACGATCTCGCCCTATCAGAACATCAAGCGCGGCGGGGCCTATCCCGAGCCCTATATCTGGACGACGACCAAGGACGACCGGGTCGGGCCACAGCATGCGCGCAAGTTCGCCGCGCGGCTGAAGGAATATGGCCTGCCGTATCTGTTCTACGAGGATACCGCGGGCGGGCATTCGGGCGACGCGGACATCGAGCAGGGGGCACGGATGCAGGCGCTGCAGATGACCTATTTCGCGCAGAAGCTGATGGGGCCGGCGAAGTAGCAGCCCGTCATCCTGGACTTGATCCAGGATCCAGAGCCGGATGCGGTATCGCTTGTGGCTCTGGATCCTGACTTTCGTCAGGATGACGGGGTTTCGGGGGAGGGGGCGCGAACGGCGGCGGGCGTGTTGGACGCCCGGTCGCCGCACCCGATCAGCGGCAGCGGATCTGGCTGTTGTTCTGCTCGACCGCGCGGCCGGCGAGGCCACCTGCGGCGGCGCCCAGCAGCGAACCGACGATCCGCGAGCGGCCGCCGTCGATCACGTTGCCGAGGATGCCGCCACCTGCCGCGCCGATGATCAGCCCGGTCGTGCCGTCGTTGCGCTTGCAGTAATAGCGGCCGTCCTGCCCCGCATAGACGCGGTCGTTGGCGGACAGGGTGCGCTCCTGATAATTCGGGCCAACGCGATAGTCGCGGGCCGGGTCGTAATTGCCCTCGTCGCGTTCGTCGGGGTAGCCGCCTTCGTACCGGTCGGGTGCCTGGCGATAGCCGCCCTGCGGCGCCGGCGGAACATAGCTGCCGCCACGATTGCCGCGCAGCGACTGGTAGCGATCGAATTCCTCGCGGAAGATCTGCAACTCGCTGTCGAGGCGCGCCTGGGCGGCGGCGAAACGGGCGTTGTCGGCACTGGTCTGCGCGACGGCGGGTGCGGCGGCGGACAGGCAGGTCGCGGCGATCATCGTCGCGAGGCCGAGAGAACGCTTCATGATCGAAATCCTTTCACGGTAGGGTGTCCCGGTAACGGGTGGCGACATCGCGCCGCCACCCGGCTTTCGTCAACGACAGATCTGGACGCGACGATGGTTGCGCCATTCGGTGCGGCAGCGGCGATTGTTGTTCCAGTTGCGGCGGTCATTGTCGCGGCCGCGGAAGCGACGCCCGTCGTGGCGACCACGATGGTCGTTGCGGCGATAGTCGCGACGATCGGCACGCTGATCACCGCGATGATCGTTGTCGCGATACTGCTGACTATGGCCCCGATCGCGCTGGGCTTCGGCGGGCGCGGCCACGCCGAGGCCGAGCGTGGCGAAGGCGAGCCCGGCGGCGATGAGATGCGTAAACTTCATGAGGTGTCCTCTTGCCCGAGATCGGGCTGGAAGGACGATACGATCCTGGTTCGGCATCGTTCCTGAACGGGGTTGTCGGCTCCCGTACAGGTTGGCGGCGACCGGTCGTCCTACGGCGCGATCGTCACGAAGCTGTCCATGACGCGCTTGCGGCCGGCCTGTTCGAAGTCGATCTCGAGCTTGTTGCCCTCGATCTCGGCGATGCTGCCATAGCCGAATTTCTGGTGGAACACGCGCTGGCCGAGCGACAGGTCGTCGCGACCCTTGTTGCCGAGGCTGATCGCGCTGGACCGGCTTTCGACGACGCGGGCGGGCTTGGTCGAGAAGCCGCCGCCGGGCGTGGCCGCGCGCTGCCAGCCGGGGCCGCGGCCGGTGCCGCGTGCGACGTCGGCGAACGGATCGGCGCGGTCGGACCA
>NZ_JPJC01000204.1:0-938 GCF_000733135.1 Sphingomonas sp. FUKUSWIS1 | reverse complement strand
GGGCGGCGGTGGCGGCGGCGGCAGCAGCGGCGGCGGCTTCGGCGGCCTGCCGACAGGCGCCAATGCGCGCGCGCTGTGGGCGATCGCGGTCGCGGTGATCGTCGTGCTGTGGCTGCTGTTCACCTCGTTCCACCAGATCGGGCCGCAGCAGCGCGGCGTGGTCACCTATTTCGGCAAATATGCCGGCACGCTCGACCCGGGCATCCGCCTGACCCCGCCCGCGCCGATCGCGCATGTCGAGGTGGTCGACGTGCAGAATATCCGCACCGACAATTTCCCCGTCGGCGACGGCGAGAACCTGACGCTGACCGGCGACCAGAACATCATCGATCTGGCCTATTCGGTGCGCTGGGACATCGCCGATCCGCGCGATTACGTGTTCCAGCTCGCCGAGCCGAACACCACGGTACGCGCCGCGGCCGAGAGCGCGATGCGCGCGGTGGTCGCGACGACGACGCTGGAGCAGGCGATCGGCACGGGCCGCACGGTGATCGAACAGCGCGTCGCCGAGCTGACCCAGCAGATCCTGAACGACTATAAGTCGGGCGTCCGCATCCAGGGCGTCGCGATCAAGCAGGCCGCCGCGCCCGCGCAGATCGTCGAGGACTTCAACGCGGTGACCGCGGCGCAGCAGGAAGCGATCGCCAACCTCAACCAGTCGCGCTCCTATGCGCAGCAGGTCGTGGCGCGCGCGCAGGGCGAGGCCGCATCGTTCGACAAGGTCTATGAGCAATATCGCCTCGCCCCCGAGGTGACGCGTCGACGGATGTATTACGAGACCATGGAAGCGGTATTGGCCAAGAGCGACAAGACGATCGTCGAGACCCCGGGCGGCGTCGTCCCCTATCTGCCGTTGCGCAATGGCAAGCGGCTCGCCGATCCGGAGGTCGCGCCGCGCGCCGCCCAGCCGGCGACGCCCGCGCCCGCTGCCGCCGCCG
>NZ_JPJC01000203.1:6583-8527 GCF_000733135.1 Sphingomonas sp. FUKUSWIS1 | reverse complement strand
CTGGGCCTTGAGCCTGGGCGCCTGGGGCTGCCAGGGCTGGCTGCCGAAGGTCGGGGCCAGATGCTGCGTGTCGAAGAAGCTCAGCAGCGCCGCGGTCGCGCGCGCATCGCCGCCCGCCAGCTCGCGGGCGGCGAACTGCCACGTGCGGTCCGCGTCATAGTCCTTGTCGTTCCAGCCGAACGCAGCAACGCCGGTCACCGCGACGCGGCTTGGCGCCTCCTGGTTCATCGGGTTCGACAGGATCCCCGTCAGTTCGCCCGCCAGCCCCGCCTCGCGCCGCGCATAGGGCGCGAGCAGCAGCCGCCCGGTGGTCTGCGCATAGTCGTTGACCGGATAATTGTCCCACAGCAGCGTCTTGCGCCCGAAGGCCTTGGTCGCGGTCTTCGCATCGGCGATCGAGATCGCGGGGGGGACGACATCGGTGCCGGTCCACTGCACCACGACGCGGGGATCGAGATATTTGCGCAGCGCCGCCTTGTACGGGGTTTCCTTCGCGTCGTAATATTCGGTCGGGACCATGATCAGCGGGCGCGACGACGGATCCTTCGCGAGCAGATCCGCCTGAACCGCGTTCAGCAGGCGCGATTGCGCGATGCCGGCGGCTTCGGCGCCTGATGGTCCGAAACTGGCCTTGTCCCGCTCGCAGTTCCATTTGGTATATTCGATGTCGTCGAGCGCGACGTAGAAGCTGTGGACGCCGATCGATCGCAGCGCGGCGAACTTGCGTTCGAGCGCCTGAGCATCGGCGGGGTCGGAGAAGCACACAGATGGGCCCGGCGAGACCGCATAGACGAAATCGACATGATTGCGCCGTGCGGTCGCGACCAGCGTGCCGAGCGCGGACAAAGTCGCCGCGGGATAGGCCTCGCGCCAGCGATCGCGCGCATAGGGATCGTCCTTGGGGCTGTAGACATAGGTGTTCGCCTTGACGGTGGCGAGGAAGTCGAGATGCTTCGTCCGGTCCGCCATCGTCCAGGGCTTGCCGTAAAAGCCCTCGATCGTGCCGCGCATCGGCATCGCGGGATGATCGTGGATCACCAGCGCGGGAAGGACCGCGCGTGCCGCGAGCTGTCGGAACGTCTGGACGGCATGGAATAGTCCGTCCGCGTCGTGGCCCGCCAGCGTGATGATGCCGCTGTTGCCCGCCGCGAGCGTGGCGATCGTATAGCCTTCGGGATGCGTGTCGCGGACGGTACCGGCGCGGGCCAGCGCGTCGCGGACGATCGCGGTATCGCCGGTGCCGAGCAGGATGTGCGGGCGATCGGGGGCGGCGGGCAGCCGCCGTGCGGTCGTGATCGTCGTGACTCCGGCGGCGCGCAGGATCTCGCGGACCAGCGCGACGCTGTCACCGTCGGTGCCGGCGGGGGCGACGAGCACCACCGATCGGCCGAGCGTTATCGTGCCGGCCTGAAGCGCGACCGACGTCGGCGCGGGGAAAATGGCGGGCATCGTCACCGGCTGCGCGGCACCCTGCGCGGAGACCGTGGTCGCCAAGCCCGTCGCGATCAGGGCCGCGTACGTCCCCGTCATGGCCATGCATCGCGTCATAACAGCTCTCCGGTATTTCATTGGTATTATGAGAGCGGTTTAGGCACAGGACGGCGTCACGGCAAGGCGTCGCTGCCATGGCGGCCATTGCCGACAGACTTTGGTCAGGATGGGGTGACCGACCTTGGGCCCCTATCGCAGGGCCGGCGGGACGTCGGGTCCACGCGGCGGTCGGATGAAAAAAGCTGGTGCTGCCGGTGAGGATTGAACTCACGACCTCAGCCTTACCAAGGATGCGCTCTACCACTGAGCTACGGCAGCACTCGTCGACATCGCTGTCGGCGGAGTGGGGCTAAGAGACGAGGGCGGGACGATTGTCAAGGCGTCGCGCGACGATGTAGAGCGTTATTATGCAATCGAACGATGAAAAGGCGGCGGAAAAAGCGGCCCGCATGG
>NZ_JPJC01000203.1:0-6468 GCF_000733135.1 Sphingomonas sp. FUKUSWIS1 | reverse complement strand
GCGCGTGCCGCGGCGGCCGAGCCCGCCGCGGCTCCCCCTACGGATGAGCCGCCTGTGGACTGAGGCGGTCAGCCGATCGGCGCGCATTTTGCCTGAAGCCAGGCGAGGTCGTCGCCGGTCATTTCGGGCGAGAGCGTGTCCAGCACCTGCGCGTGATAGGCGTTCAGCCACGCGAGTTCGGGGTGGGTGAGCAGCGACGGCTCGATCAGCGTGCGCTCGATCGGGCAGAAGGTCAGCGTCTCGAAACCGAGCATCGCGCGGTCCGCGCCGGGAATCGTGCGCGGTTCGATCAGCAGCAGATTCTCGATCCGGATGCCGTATTCGCCCGCCTTGTAATAGCCGGGCTCGTTCGAGAGCATCATGCCGGCACGCAGCGGCTCCATCGCCGCGCCGCCGGGGTAGTTGGGCGAGGCGATCCGCTGTGGCCCCTCGTGCACCGCCAGATAGGCGCCGATACCGTGACCGGTGCCGTGCGCGAAATCGAGCCCCGCCTCCCAGAGCGGACGGCGGGCGAACGCGTCGATCTGGCCGCCGAGCGTGCCGTCGGGGAAGACCGCGGTCGCGATCGCGATATGGCCCTTGAGCACGCGGGTGAAGCGGTCGCGGAGCTCCTTGCCCTGTTCGGGTGCCAGCGCGCCGATCGGCATGACGCGCGTCACGTCGGTGGTGCCGTCGGCATATTGCCCGCCCGAATCGACCAGATAGAGCTGGCCGGGCTCGAGGGGGACGTTCGACTCTTCGGTGCAGTGGTAGTGCGGGCTGGCGCCGTGCGCGCCGGTCGCGGAGATCGTGTCGAACGACGTGTCCTTCAGCAGCCCGGTCGCCTCGCGGAAGGCGAGCAGCTTCGCGGTGGCGGACAATTCGGTCTCGCTGCCGTCGGCGCAGTCGGTCTCGACCCAGCGCAGGAAGCGCGCGAGCGCGGCGCCGTCGCGGACCGAGGCGGCGCGGTGGCCGGCGATCTCGACCGGGTTCTTGAGCGCCTTGGCGAGCACGACGGGATCGCGCAGCGCGAGCACCTTGGCCCCGCCCGCGATCAGTGCGTCGGAAATCGCGGCGACGGCGCGTTCGGGGTCGGCGGCGACGCGCTTGCCCGCATAGTTGCGCAGCGCGGGCTGGAACGCGGTGCGGTCATGGACGCGGACCGCGTTGCCGAGATGCTGGCGGACGGTGTCGTCGAGCTTTTCGGGTGCGACGAACAGGTCGGTGGTGCCGTCGGCGCCGACGATCGCATAGCTGAGCGCGACGGGGGTGTGGCTGACGTCGTCGCCGCGGATGTTGAGCGTCCAGGCGATCGAATCGAGCGCGGAGAGCACGACCGCGTCGGCGCGCTGTTCGGCGAGCCAGTCGGCGATCCGCGCGCGCTTTTCGGCGGACGAGGCGCCGGCGAACGCGTCTGGCTGGATGGTGATCTTCGCAGGCGAGGGCGCGGGGCGGTCGGTCCAGATCGCGTCGATCGGGTTGGCGTCGACCGCGACGAGCTCAGCCCCGCGATCGGCGAGCACTGCGCTGGCTTCGGCGACCCAGGCGCTGGTGTGCAGCCACGCGTCATAGCCGATCCGCGCGCCCTCGGCGACGTGGGTGCCGAGCCAGGCGGCGACACTGGTCTGCGGCACGGGGGCGTATTCCCAGTGATCGCCATCGACCTGTTCGCGGACCTGGAGCGTGTAGCGGCCATCGGTGAAGATCGCGGCGCGGTCGGCAAGGACCGCGGCGCTGCCCGCCGAGCCCTGGAACCCGGTCAGCCAGCCGAGCCGCTGCGCATAGCCGCCGACATATTCGCTCATATGCTCGTCGGTCAGCGGCACGACGAAGCCGTCGAGGCCGGCGGCGGCGAGATGGGCGCGCAGGGCGGTGAGTCGGGTCGGGCTGGATCGGGTCATCGGGGCTTTCGTCGATCTGAATGTTGTGAATGTTGAGACGCTGGCAGCAAAAAATGCGGCGTTGTCAGGTCCAGCGTGCCGGTCGGGTGCCGCGCGGGCGGGGCGTGTGCGGGCAATTGGGGCCGGGACAGGGCATGGCGCGTGTTGTGACAGAAACGCGGCGTGTAGGACAGCGGGGTTTGCTTGCGGGGGTGTCGGGCCGTCACCCCGCCACCCCCCCCGTTCGTCATCCTGACGAAAGTCAGGACCCAAGGTTATTGGCCTCGGCGCTTGTGGCTCTGGGTCCTGACTTTCGTCAGGATGACGGGGGGAAGGATAACCGGGGCGCGGGCGTGGTGCGTTGGCTTCCGGTCGTGGGGGCGGTAACAGGGGGGATGACCATGAATTCCCCTGCCATCTCTTCGCCCGAGACCCCATCCGTGCCGCCGCGTGCCGAGCAGCGGCCGCACAGCTTCACCGCGCATGGCGTGACGATCGAGGATCCCTATGCGTGGCTGAAGGATCCCAACTATCCCGAGGTCGATGACGCGGACGTGCTGGCGTATCTCGCCGCCGAGAACGCCTATTTCGAGGCGCAGATGGCGCCGCACAAGGCGCTGACCGACACTTTGTACGAAGAGATGAAGGCACGCATCAAGGAGGACGAATCCTCGGTCCCGCAAAAGGACGGCGACTGGCTTTACTGGACCGCCTACGAGACCGGCGGCCAGTACAAGAAATGGTGGCGCAAGCCCGTCGCGGGCGGTGACGACGAGCTGCTGCTTGACGAGCCCGCGCTGGCCGAGGGGCATGAATATTTCCGGCTCGGCGCGTTCTCGGTCAGCAATGACGGGCGCTATCTCGCCTATGCGATCGACGACAATGGCAGCGAGCGGTTCGAGGTCCGGGTCAAGGACCTGAACACCGGCGAGCATCTGCCCGACGTGATTCCGGGCATGCTGAGCGAGATCGTGTGGACCGCGGACGATGCAGGCTTCCTCTACGGTCTGGCGAACGAGCAGTGGCGGACCGACAACGCGCGGTTCCACCGGCTGGGGACGCCGATCGCGGACGACGTCGTGCTGTTCCACGAGGAGGACGAGGGCTTCCGCGTCGGCGTCGGCGAGACGAGTTCGCGCAAGTGGATCGTGATCGCGACGAGCGACCATGTGACGAGCGAGATCTACCTGCTGCCCGCGCACGAGCCGCTGGCGGTACCGATCCTTGTGTCCGCGCGGAAGGTTGGCCGCGAATATGACGTCGACGAGCATGACGGGACGCTGTTCATCCACACCAACGACGTCGATCCCAACTTCCGCCTGTGCACCGCGCTGGTCGAGGAGCCGGGCGCGTGGACCGAGCTGATCCCGGCCAGCCCGACCTTCTACATGACCGGGGTGGAGTGCTATCAGGACTTCTTCGTGGTCGACGGGCGCGAGGACGGGCTCGATCAGATCGCGATCCACCGGTACGAGACGCCGACCGAGGGGAAGCGGATCGAGTTTCCCGAGGCGAGCTATGTCGCCGGGCTCGGCGATAATCCCGAATATGACATGACCGTGCTGCGGCTCGGCTATGAGTCGATGGTCACGCCCGGGACGGTGTATGATTATGACGTCGATACCGGTGAGCGGACGATGCTCAAGGTGCAGGAGATTCCGAGCGGTTACGACGCGGCGAAATACGCGACCGAGCGGCTGAAGATCACCGCACGCGACGGCACCGAGATCCCGGTGTCGATCGTCTATCCGGCCGGGTTCGTGCGCGACGGGTCGGCGCCTGTGTTCCTCTATGCCTATGGCGCTTACGGCTATGCGATCCCGCCGGGCTTCTCGACCGGGCGGATGAGTCTGCTCGATCGCGGCTTCGCCTATGCGATCGCGCATATCCGCGGCGGCGATGACCTTGGCCAGCAATGGTATCTCGACGGCAAGCTGGAGAAGCGCGAGAACACGTTCAACGATTTCGTCGATGTGGCCAAGGCGCTGGTCGACGCGAAGTGGACGTCGGCGGGGCGGATCGCGATCGCGGGGCGGTCGGCGGGTGGCGAGCTGATGGGGGCGGTGGTCAATTCCGACCCCGAGCTCTGGGGCCCGGTGATCGCCGACGTGCCGTTCGTCGACGTGCTCAATACGATGCTCGATGCCGAGCTGCCGCTGACGCCGGGGGAATGGCCCGAATGGGGCAATCCGATCGAGGATCCGGCGGCGTTCGCGCTGATCCGCTCCTATTCGCCGTACGACAACGTCAAGGCGCAGGCCTATCCGCCGATGTTCATCAGCGGAGGGCTGAACGATCCGCGCGTGACCTATTGGGAGCCGGCGAAATGGGCGGCCAAGCTGCGGCTGATGAAGACCGACGACAATGTGCTGTTGCTCAAGACCAACATGGGCGCGGGGCATGGCGGCAAGTCGGGCCGGTTCGAGTCGCTGCGCGAGGCGGCGGAGGAGCATGCGTTCGTGCTGTGGCAGTTGGGCGTCGCGGGATGATTCTTGGTTCGCGCGAAGGCGCGAAGGCGCGAAGATTTAGAGTTTTCGCGCGGAGACGCGGAGGACGCAGAGAGAAGATGCACACCATTCTCAGCGTCCTCTGCGCCTCTGCGCGAACCACCTATCTTTGCGCCTTCGCGCCTTCGCGTGAACAAGGACTGCCTGCCGCGTGACGATCGAGGCGTTGGTGGCGCGCTATGGCGTCGTGGCGATCTTTCTGGGCGCGGGGGTCGAGGGGGAGGCGGCGGTCGTGACGGGCGGGGTGCTCGCGCATCAGGGGCTGGTGTCGCTGGCGGGTGCGATGGCGGCGGCGGTGGTCGGGTCGTTCGTTGCGGACCAGCTGTTCTTTGCGGGCGGGCGGTATTTCCGCGAATCGCGCCCCGTTGCGGCGATCCGGCGGCGCTCGGCCTATGCGCGCGCGATTGACCTGCTCGAACGCTATCCGCGGCGGTTCATCTTCGCCTATCGCTTCGTCTACGGGATCCGCACCGTCAGCCCGATCGCGATCGGGACGAGCCGGATTTCGCAGCGCCTGTTCCTGGCGGTGAACCTCGCCGCGGCGATCGTGTGGGGCTGTGCGTTCAGCGCGATCGGCTATGCGTTCGGCCACGTCATCGAGGAGATGCTGGGGCGGATCGGCACCGGGCGGCTGATCCTGTTCGGCGCGGCGGCGCTGTTGGCGGTCGGCGGCGGCTGGTTCGCGTGGCGGAAATGGCGGGAGCGCAGCGCATGACCTTCACGATGACGATCACCGCGGCCGAGGCGGATATCGACGAGCTGGGGCACGTCAACAATGCGGTCTGGGTCCAGTGGATTCAGCGGATCGCGACCGCGCATTGGGAGGCGGTCGCGCCCGCCGAGCACAAGGCCGCCTATGTCTGGGTCGTGACGCGGCACGAGATCGACTATCGCGGTAGCGTGGTCGCGGGCGAGACCGTGACCGGCGAGACCTGGGTCGAGGGCGGGCCGAAGGGCGCGCGGTTCGACCGGCATGTGCGGTTCGTCGGCGATGACGGGCGCGTGAAGCTGGAGGCGGTGACGACCTGGGCGCTGCTCGACCGGGCGAGCGGGCGGTTGCTGCGCGTGCGGCCGGAGATTGCGGCGCCGTTTTTTGGTGCGGCGGGCTGAGGGTTCTGGGTGGGGGGTTTGGGGTGAGGGTCTTGGCCTCACTGGCCCTCACCCTTCCCGCGGCAAGGGCCGCGGGCCCCTTCCCTCTCCCCCGAGGGGAGAGGGAGGTTAGCCTGAGTTCCTCAGACCCGTCGCGATCGCGTTGATCGAGAGGAGGATGCCTTCGCCGATGCGCGCATCCTCTTCGCCGGCACGGCGGCGTTTGATGAGTTCGATCTGGAGCAGGTTGAGCGGCTCGATATAGGGCAGGCGGAGGCGGATCGACGCCTCGAGCGCGGGGTGTTTTTCGAGCAGGCGCGACTGGCCGGTCGCGTCGAGCAGCCCGTCATGTGTCTGCTGCCAGCCGTCGCGGATCCGGCCGAAGACGGTGTCGCGCAGCGCCGGATCCTCGACCAGCCCCGCATAGCGTGCGGCGATCGCCATGTCCGACTTGGCCAGCACCATCTCCAGATTGGCGAGCGCGGAGGCAAACAGCGGCCAGCCCTGCGCCATGTCGCGCAGCAGCGCCTTGTCCTCGAACCCGGCGAGCGCCTGGCCGACGCCGTACCAGCCGGGAAGCATGACGCGCGCCTGCGCCCAGCTGAACACCCAAGGGATGGCGCGCAGATCCTCGATCCGGTCGGACTTGGTGCGGCTGGCGGGACGGCTGCCGATCTTGAGCCCGGCGATCTCGGCGATCGGCGTCATCTGGCGGAAAAACGTCCGGAAGCCGCGCTCGTCGCCGCCGACCGTGCCGTAGACGAGGTCACGATAGCTGTGGAACGCGGTGTCGCTGAGCCAGTCCATCGCGGCACAGAAGCGTGTGGTGTCGGCGTTCGACAGGCGTTCGGGTTCGAGGCTGGCGAGCAACGTGGCCGAGGCGATCGCCTCGAGATTGGTCATCGCGGCGTCGCGCGTGCCGTATTTGGCGGCGATCACCTCGCCCTGTTCGGTGACCGTGTTGCCGTATTTATACTTGGCCATGTAGCTGCGGATGCCCTTGCGGAACACGT
>NZ_JPJC01000202.1:0-935 GCF_000733135.1 Sphingomonas sp. FUKUSWIS1 | reverse complement strand
CCCAACTGGACCCCGGCCTTCGCCGGGGTGGTTATTACGGTGGGGCTCTGCCCGCCTACTCGTTCCCCCGCGGGGGCGGGGGTCCAGGGGGCATGATCGGCAGTTCCGCTTGGGTCCGAGCCCCCGCCTTGCGGGGGAACTTGACGATGCGCGTTCCGGTTTGGCGTTCCCTCGTTCGCCCGGCTGATCTACGAGACGGGGATGTGCTGGAAAATCTCATGATCCGCCTCGCCGTGTTCGATTGCGACGGGACGCTCGTCGACAGTCAGGCGAATATCTGCGTCGCGTGCGAGCGGGCGTTCGAGACGGCCGGGCTCGTCCCGCCGCCGCGCGCCGCGATTCGGCGGATCGTCGGGCTCAGCCTGGTCGAGGCGATGCAGATCCTGGTGCCGCAGGGCGACGAGGCGCTGCACCGCACGCTCGCGACGGACTACAAGGCCGCCTTCCATGCGATGCGGACGAGCGGCGAGCTGATCGAGGAGCCGCTGTTCGAGGGGATCGCCGACGTGCTGGCGACGCTTGCCGATGATGGCTGGATGCTGGGCGTCGCGACGGGCAAGTCGGACCGCGGGCTCGCGCATGTCCTTGCCGCGCACGGCATCGCCGACCGGTTCGTGACGCTGCAGACCGCGGACCGGCATCCGTCGAAACCCGATCCGGCGATGCTGTTCGCGGCGATCAAGGAGGCGGGCGCGACCCCGGCGACGACCGCGATGATCGGCGATACGAGCTATGACATGGCGATGGCACGCGCGGCAGGCGCACGGGCGGTCGGCGTCACCTGGGGCTATCACGCGGTCGACGAACTGGCGGAGGCCGGCGCGGACGTCGTTGCCGAGACGGTGCCGGCGCTGCGTCATCTGGTGAGCGCATCGTGACGGAGGCCGATCGCCTGGCGCAGCGGCGCTGGTTCGTGCTGGTCGGCGTGCGGCTCG
>NZ_JPJC01000201.1:0-2128 GCF_000733135.1 Sphingomonas sp. FUKUSWIS1 | reverse complement strand
GTACGCTGAGCATCAGCAATCCCGAAAATCTGGTCTCTGTCGTCGTCCTGCTCGCCATCGCGGTCGCGCCGCGCCTGCTCGCGACCTTCGGGCGACAGCCGCCGGAGCAGCTCTTCGGCCTGGGTGAGCCCGACATCGGCAAACCCTGCCGCGACGCTGCGGGCACGGTCGATCATCGGGGCGCGCTGACCGCTATTGTCGTCCATCGCGCGAGGATGCCGGTCTTTGCCCGCCCGGTCCAGACCCGCGCGGCGCGACAGGCATACCCAGAATGGTCACAGATCGGTACCAAATTGATCCATGTCAATTCCGACGGCCGATGCGATGGAACGGTTCCGCGCCTGCATCGTCCGGTAGGGGTCAGTTTCGCGAGGCCCCATGACCCCACCCACCTTGTTGTTTTTACACGCCCTTGGCGCCAGCGCGCGCGAATGGCAGCAGGTCGCCGATCACTTGTCCGATCATAATTGCATCGCGCTCGACCTGCCGGGGTTCGGCGACGCGGCCGATACGGGGCATGCCGATGTCGGGACGATGACCGACTGGCTGGCGCAGGAAATCCGCGCCCGCGACCTTACCGCCTGCGTGCTCGTCGGGCACAGCATGGGCGGCAAGATCGCCACGCTCGTCGCCGCGCGCGCTGCCGCGGGCGAGCCGGGTCTCGCGAACATTCTCGGCGTCGTCCTCGTCGCCGCCTCGCCCCCCTCGCCCGAACCGATGGACGAAAAACGCCGGGCGGAGATGATCGGGTGGTTCGCCGATGGCCAGGCCTCGCGCGAAAATGCGGAAACCTTCGTCGATGCCAACACCGCCGAGACGCTCCCGGAGGCGCTTCGCGACCAGGCAATCGACGACGTGCGGCGATCGAACCGCGAGGCCTGGCTCGGCTGGCTCGAACGCGGCAGCCGCGAGGACTGGGCCGCCGCGGTCGGGCAGCTCGCGCTCCCCGCGCTGATCATTGCCGGGACCGAAGACGGCGATCTCGGCGAGGATGCGCAACGCCGGCTCAACCTGCCGCATTATGCCAATGCCCGGGTGCGCGTCGTCCAGGGTGCCGCGCACCTCATCCCCTATGAACAGCCCCGCGCGCTCGCCGCGCTGATCCGCGAGCATGCGGCACTGGCGACGACGGCCGCGCTGCCCGAAGATTTCGCCCGGCTGCTCGACTCCGATCGCGTCAGCAGCGGAACGCGCGCCGCGATGCTCGACCGGATCTACCCGATGCCCGTCGGTACCGCGTTATGGGACGACGCCGACCATGCGACCGTCGCGGCGCTGGTGGCCCGGATCCTCCCCGATTGCGGCGCCGACCGTGCGCTGGCAGGTCGCATCCTCGACTCGGTCGCGCAGGGTGTCGGCGACGGCTGGCGCTTCGCCGAACTGCCGGACGACCGCGCCGCGTGGTCGCGCGGGCTCGCGACGCTCGATACGGCGACCGGCGGTTTCGTCGCGCTGGCCGATCCCGACCAGGACGGCTGGCTCGATCGCATCGCCGGCGGCACGGTCGGCATCGAAGAGGACGCGACCCGCCTGTCGCCCGTGCAGATGCGGCTCTGGTTCGAGGATGTCCGCGCCGAGACGGTCCGCATCTGGATGGCGCAGCCCGCGACGATGGCCGCGATCGGCTATGACGGCTTTGCAGTCGGCGGCGATGGCCCCCGCAAGCAGGGCTATACCCGCACCGGCGCCGACGATCCCGAAGCGTGGCAGCGCCCGTCGCAGGAGCGCGGGGCGTGACGACGAGGCAGCATGGTGCGAACGACGTCGTCGATGCGGTCGTGATCGGCACCGGCGCGGGCGGTGCGCCGCTCACCGCCCGGCTCGCACAGGCGGGCCTGTCGGTCGTCGCGCTCGAGGCGGGCCGCGCCTTCCGCCCCGACGAGCATGTCGCCGACGAGGTCGCGGCCGACATCTACTGGATGGAGGAACGGCTGAGCGGCGGATCGACGCCGACCGCGTTCGGATCGAACAATTCGGGGATGGGGGTCGGCGGCTCGACGCTGCACTGGGGCGCCTTCTGCCCGCGTCCCGATCCCCGCGACCTGCGGCTCAAGACGCTGACCGGCGAAGGCGCCGACTGGCCGATCGATCCTGACGAGCTGACCCGGTACATCGCGGAGGTCGAGGC
>NZ_JPJC01000200.1:0-694 GCF_000733135.1 Sphingomonas sp. FUKUSWIS1 | reverse complement strand
CGGGCGCGCTCGCGCGCGTCGCGCCGGGGGTGCGGACGTTGGCGCGTTCGACTCCCCAGGCGGTCGGCTTCGCGTCGACCCTGGCGACGAACCAGATATCGACCTCCGCGGGCGACCAGTAATGCCGGGTGCGGACGCGGCCGACGATCTTGCCCTGCTCGGGAAATAGCGTCACCTCGGATCCCGCGGTGCCGAGCTCGCCCATGATCTTGCGCGTCACGTCGAACAGCAGATGCGCGTCGCCGCTGTCCGGAAAGGTGAAGCGGTACAGCGCAGCATGGTGCGCGGGCGCGATCTCGACGTCGGTGTCATAGCGCGCGAGCGTCACGCGGTAGCCGTCCGCCCGCGCGCGTTCGTCGCGCTTGGGCGAGAGATGCTCCGCCTCGGTCGTCGCGAGCGGCCCCGTCTGCGGCGAGACGAGGAACGTGCCATAGCTCGGCACCCCGCCCGACCCCTGCGTATGCAGCTGCGCGAACCCGCTCAGCGGTGCGGCGCGGTCATAGCCTGCATTGCTGGTCGCCGCGGTGATCGTGTTCGGGCTGGGGTGGATCGACCCCGCGGGCAGCGTCGGCCCCGGGATCGTGTCGCCCTCGTCGTCGTCCCCGGTACCGATCAGGGGATCGACATAGTCGCTGAGCGGCAGGGGATCGCGACCCGGCCCCGGTGCGGCTGGTGCGGCCGCCGCAAGCGCCAC
>NZ_JPJC01000199.1:0-1577 GCF_000733135.1 Sphingomonas sp. FUKUSWIS1 | reverse complement strand
CGGCCCCGCCGCCGCGATCGCCGCATCGAACCGCCGCTTCGCCGCGATCTGCGCGACGGTCGGGTCGAGCGCATCCTGCCCGCCGCCATCGACCTGCGGCGTCCAGCGCATCGTCACGCTCGGCGCGATCGACGCGGTCTCGTACGCCGCGCGCAACCGCTCGCCCGCCGCAAACTGGCGCGCATCGATCAGCCCGCGCGACCGCAGCCAGGTCAGCGGCGACTCCGCCCGGTTGACCGTCACGCTCCGCCCGCCCCGGGTTACACCTTCCCTCTGCACCTCCCGCTCACCGACCCTGTCAGCTTCCCGCTCACCTTCCCTGTCAGCATCCCGCCGCATGCCCCGCCCGTCGATCGCGACCTCGATCAGATCCTGCATGCGCCGCCCTTTCCATTTGCCGAGTCCCGTCTGTCTTGCCATATTCGACCAGAAATTGCAAGAGAAACTAACCTATCTGGTTTGTACAAGCGACGGAGCCTGTCGATGATCACTGCTATCCGTGCCGTCCGCCGCGCCAAGGGACTAACGCTCGACGACGTCGCAAGGCGTTGTGATCCCCCGACAACTGCGCAGACGATCGGCCGGCTCGAGACGGGGACGCGGACCGTGTCGGTCGGCTGGCTCAACCGGATCGCCGCCGCGCTCGACGTCGCCGCGGTCGATCTCGTAACGATGCCCGAACGCGCCGATCTGCCCGTCGTCGCGATCCTGGATTCGACCGGAATTCAAGCCCCTACCCGCCCCAACCTCGCCACCCCGCCGCATGTCGAGCCGGGTCAGGTCGCGGTCACGGTGGCCGCCGGCGTCGGCGACTACCGCACCGGCGACGTGCTCTGGTGCACCACGCTCGGCCCCGACGAATTCGAGAGCGCGCTCTACCGCGACGTGCTCGTCCCCCGCCCCGCCGGCCGCTTCGCCTTTGGCCGTCTGGTCGCGCTAACCGACGGCAGTCCCACGCTTATTCCGGTCGGCGACGATGCCGCGCCCCAGCAGATCGAGCGCCCCGTCTGGATCGCCCGCGCCGTCCGCCTGATCCGCACGCTCTGAGTCGCAGCCCAACGTTGACGGCCCGAGGGCGGCGGGCCATCGCTGCCGCATGATCCGCGGTTTCTTCCTCTCGCTCGGCCAGCTCGGCGATCCGCCGGTGCTGCGCGTCTTCGCCAAGTCGATGGCGGTGACATTGCTCGTCTTCGCCGCGCTCGGCCTGCTCATGTGGCTGGGCGCAAAGGCGATTTTCGCCGCCTGGCTCGGCAGCGACCAGGCCGGGATCGCCGCCGCGGTCGCGCTGTTCCTGACCATCCTCGCGGTCTGGATCCTGTTTCGCGCGGTCGCCATCGCGGTCGTCGGGATCTTCGCCGACGATGTCGTCGCCGCGGTCGAGGCGCGACATTATCCCGCCAGTCTGGCTACCGCGCGACCCGTGCCGTTCGCGCGCAGCCTGGCGATGGGATTGCGCTCGGCGTTCCGCGTGCTGCTCGTCAACCTGTTGATGGTGCCCGTCTATATCGGCCTGCTCGTCACCGGTGTGGGGACCGCGGCGGCGTTTTTCGTGGTCAATGGCTGGCTGCTCGGGCGCG
>NZ_JPJC01000198.1:0-2819 GCF_000733135.1 Sphingomonas sp. FUKUSWIS1 | reverse complement strand
CGGGATCGGTGAACGGGTCATGCGGTGTCTCCGGTGGCGGGAAGCAGGGGGCGGGCGGGGGGCATCATCGGGCGGCCCGACCGGTCAGGCGACGAACGGGAAGGCGAGCGCGATCATGCCCACCACCGTCATCACCGCGCAGACCAGGATCGCCGGCACCAGCGTGAAGCGCTGATGATCCGCCAGATCGATCCCGACCAGGCTGACGAGCAGATAGGTCGACGGCACCAGTGGGCTGAGCAGATGGACCGGCTGGCCCATCAGCGACGCGCGCGCGATCGCCTCGGGCGCGACCCCGTAATGCGCGCCCGCCTCGGCGAGGATCGGCAGCATCCCGAAATAGAAGGCGTCGTTCGAGATGAAGAAGGTGAAGGGCAGGCTGAGCGCTGCGGTGATCGGCGCCATATAGGGGCCCATCGCCGGCGGGATCACGCCGACCACGGCCTTGCTCATCGCCTCGACCATCCCGGTGCCGCCAAGGATTCCGGTGAAGATGCCCGCCGCGAAGATCAGCGACACGACTGCCAGCACATTGCCGGCATGCGCGGAGATCCGCTCCTTCTGGTCGGCGACGCCGGGATAGTTGACGATCATCGCGATCGCGAAGGCGAGCATCATCAGCACCGACAGCGGCAGGATGCCCCAGACGAGCAGCGTCAGCAGCGTGACTACGAGCGCTGCGTTGAACCAGATCAGCTTGGGCCGGCGTGCTTCGGGATATTGCGACACCGCCATGCCGGTGAACGTGTCGGTCGCGGTGATGCCCGCTTCGCCCATGCGCGCGCGTTCCTTGCGACCGAAATACACCGCCAGCCCGACGAGGAAGGCGAGCCCTGCGATCATGCCGGGGATGAGCGGCAGGAACAGCGTCGCGGGATCGAGCTTCAGCGCGCTTGCCGCGCGTGCGGTCGGCCCGCCCCACGGCGTCAGGTTCATGATCCCGCTCGTCGTCATCAGCAGGCAGACGAGATACAGGCGGTTCATGTCATAGCGCTTGTACAGCGGCAGCAGCGCGGCGATCGTGATGATGTAGGTCGTCGAGCCGTCGCCATCGAGGCTGACGAGCGCGCACAGCACGACCGTGCCGATCAGGATCCGCATCGGGTCGCCGTGCACCATCCGGATCAGCCGTCCGACCAGCGGATCGAACAGGCCGGTGTCGGTCATCGTCGAGAAGAACAGGATCGCGAACAGCAGCATCACGCCGGTCGGCGCGAGGTTCTTGATACCGTCGATCATCATCGGGCCGAGACCCGCGGCCTCGCCGGCGAAGACGCCGAAGATCGAGGGGATCACGATCAGCGCGACCAGCGGCGTCATCTTCCTGGTCATGATTAACGTCATGAACGTGGCGACCATCAGGAAGCCAAGCAGGGCAAGGTTCATCGCATCGTCCTAGAAAAGGGCGTGAAAAAGGGGGGTGGGGGCAAAACCCCCGTCATCCTGACGAAAGTCAGGACCCAGGGTTACCGAGCGCTGCCCCTTGTGGCTCTGGGTCCTGACGTTCGTCAGGATGACGGAGCGAGGGGGCAATGCTCTACGAACATCACCACGCATCAGAACGTCACACCGACGCGCGCGCTGACCGTCTGGCCGCTGTCGTTGCCGACATAGTCGCCCGCACGATTGTCGGTGTTCCACTGGATCGCGTTGACCTGGAACCGGGTGAAGCTGTTGAGATACCAGTTCACCCCGACCGTCGCGGCCCAGCCGTCGCCGCCGGTCAGCAGGTCGCTGTAATCGAGGCTCTCGTACCGCGCGGTCAGTTCGATCGCGCCGACGCCGCCATCGAAGGTGGGTTTGAGCACCTTGGGCTGGCCGAAGCTGCCGAGCCGCGGGTTATAGGGCGGCAGGTCGCCGGTGAGGAAGAGACCACCCGACACGCTCCACGCCTTGCTGACGAAGTCGGGCCGTCCACCGTCGAGCCGCGCATTGCGCTGGCCGGCTTCGCCCATCACCCACAAGGGCCCGCGATAGCCCCCAAGCTCGACGCCGTAACCCGTCGTCCCGGTCCCGCCCGTCAGCGGTCCGCTCGACACGCGCAACGCGCCGTTGAAGCGTCCGCCGATCACCGTGTTGCGGGTCAGCGTACCCGCGACGGACGACAGCGATTCGTCGAACCCCCAGAGCCCGACATGAAGCACGCCGGTGTCGGACTTGATCGGATTCCAGTGCGCGCGGCCGAGCACGGTGCGGCTGTCGCCGACCGTCTGCGTGCCGTCGATCCGGTCGCCGGTGACGGTCACCGACGCGTGGCCGGTCTTCCAGAAGATCCGCGGCATCACGCCGATGCCGTAAAAGCCGCGCTGCGGGATGATCGCCGTGGCGACCGTCGTGCGCTCGAGGAACGGGGTCGAGTCCGACCCGGTCGATCCCTCGAAGCTGCGGTCGTTGAACAGATGGCCTGCGCGCACGTCGTAATCGAGACCGGGCGTGATACGGTTGCGCCAGCCTACGAACGCGGTGACGACGTCGACCTCGTTTTCGGAAAAGTCGCTTTCGAACTGATAGAAGAAGTGCGTGCCGACGCCACCTTCGAGACCGAGGCGCAGCGCGCGCATCCCCGTCGTCGTGATGTTGCGGCCGTCATATTTCGACCCGAAGCTCGAGCTCACATCGGTCAGGATCCGGCCGCGCGGCTTGAAGGTATAGACGCCGTCCGCCGAGTGGAAGACCGGCAGGCCCGCGCCCCATTCGGTCGTCAGGCCCGATGGATTGTCGCGTGCCGCCACGGCCTGCGCGACGCTGCGGTCGGCGGGGCCGGGGGGCGCGAGCTGCGGTGCGAACGGCACGGTCCGCCGGGGCTCGCCCGTCTGCGC
>NZ_JPJC01000197.1:0-1168 GCF_000733135.1 Sphingomonas sp. FUKUSWIS1 | reverse complement strand
GCGGTGTCGCGGGGGCGCGGGGGTACGAGGCGCAGGTGCGCGAGGCGTATCTGGGGAATGCGGTGGCGCAGCGGGCGGTGAAGCTGGTCGTCGAAGGCGTCGGGTCGGCGCCGCTCGACGGGTCGGATCCGGCGCTGGTCGCGCTCGTCACCGCGCGGTCGGGGGGGCAGATGCTGATCGAGACGGTGGCGGCGCAGCTGCTGCTCCACGGCAATGCCTATGTCCAGGTGCTGCGCGATGCCGATGGCGGCGCGGCCGAGCTGTACGCGCTGCGGCCCGAGCGGGTGAGCGTCGAGGCGGATGCGGGCGGGTGGCCCGCGGCGTATCGCTATGCGGTCGGCGCGCGGGTGACGTGGCTGTCGGCGGATCCGGTGCGGCCGCAGGTGATCCACCTGAAGGCGTTTCATCCGGTCGACGATCATTACGGACTGGGGTGCCTGGGCGCCGCCGCCGCTGCGGTCGGGATCCACAATGCGGCGGCGCGGTGGAACACGGCGCTGCTCGACAATGCGGCGCGGCCCTCAGGAGCGCTGGTCTATGATCCGGGGGACGGGTCGGCGCTGTCGGCGGACCAGTTCGCGCGGCTGAAGACCGAGCTCGAGGCGTCGTTTGCGGGGAGCGGGAATGCGGGGCGGCCGATGCTGCTCGAGGGCGGGCTGAAATGGCAGGCGCTGAGCCTGACGCCCGCGGACATGGACTTTGCCGGCACGCGGTCGGCGGCGGCGCGCGAGATCGCGCTGGCGTTCGGGGTGCCGCCGATGCTGCTCGGGCTGCCGGGGGACAATAGCTACGCCAATTACCGCGAAGCCAATCGGGCCTTGTGGCGGCTGGCGATCCTGCCGCTGGCGACGAGCGTGCTGACGGGGATCGCGCAGGGATTGAGCGGCTGGTTCGAGGGGGCGGCGCTGCGCGTCGATCTCGACCGGGTGCCGGCGCTGGTCGAGGACCGCGAGCGGCTGTGGGGGATGGTCAGCGCGGCGACGTTCCTGAGCGATGCGGAGAAACGCGCGATGCTCGATGTGAAGGAGGGGGTGTGATGGATGGGCATGTGCTGGCGCAGCTGATGGCGCAGGGGGCGGAGCGGGGGGCGGACCTCGTCACGCTGCGCGCGATCGCGGAGGAGGCGGGTGAGCTGGGCGCGACGCGCGCGCTGGCGCGGCTGGGGCTG
>NZ_JPJC01000196.1:0-5693 GCF_000733135.1 Sphingomonas sp. FUKUSWIS1 | reverse complement strand
CGCAGCAACGCGGGCGCCCCGCGCTCGACGCTGCACCGCGCGGCGCCGCGTGGCGGTCCGGCCCCGGCGCGCAAGGCGCCGTATCGCGGCAATCGCGAGCGTAGCTGAACCTGCCGCCTTCCGTTCGTGCTGAGCGACGTCGAGGTACCCCGGCCTGGGGCATGCCCTTCGACTTCGCTCAGGGCGAACGGGGTGAGGGCGCGGGCCGGCCCCCGCGCCGTCATTCTGACGATGCCGGGAGCCTCATAGCCCCGTCATCCTGACGAAAGTCAGGATCCAGAGCCGCGGACGCCGTCCTGCTTGATCCTGGATCCTGACTTTCGTCAGGATGACGACGTTGGTGAAATCGGGAGATAGCCGATGACGACCGCACCCACCGCACCAAACGCCCTCCGCATCCTCGTCGACGCCGATGCGTGTCCCGTCAAAGACGAGATCTACAAGGTCGCGTGGCGGCACGAGGTGCCCGTCACCATCGTCGCGAACAGCCATTTTCGCGTGCCCGTCCACCCGCTGGTCAACCGCGTCGTCGTCAGCGACGGGTTCGACGCCGCCGACGACTGGATCGCCGAGCAGGCCGATGCGAAGGCGGTGGTGATCACCGCCGACATACTGCTCGCCGATCGCTGCGTGAAGGCGGGGGCGACCGTGCTTGCCAATACCGGCAAGCCGTTCACCACCAGCTCGATCGGCGGTGCGATCGCCACGCGCGCGATCATGGCCGATCTGCGCGCGGGCGGCGACGTGATCGGTGGGCCCGCACCGTTCTCCAAGGCGGACCGGTCGCGCTTCCTGTCCGCGCTCGACGCTGCGCTGGTGAGGCTGAAGCGCGGTTGAGCCACGCATGGCTCGACTTCCCCGGTCTCTCCGGGCACACATAGGTTATGCGTCCCCCTCTGCTCGATCGTGATGAACTGCTCGCGCGACAGGCGTTCCAACTCGCGCTGGTCGATCTGTTCCGGACGATGGCGCGGCCCGACGACATCATGGCGGCGGCCGCCGCGGCGCTGGGCTCGCATCTCGACGTCGCGCGCTGCGGCTATGACGAGGTGTTGGCGGACGGCGCGATGACCCGGGGCGTCGGCGACTGGTCGAACGGGACGCTGCCCGGCCTCGCCGCGACGCCAGACGGAGACGGAGACGGGGACGGGGACGCGGCGCTGGGCGCGGGCGTGATCGCCGATCTGCGGCGCGGGCTCACGGTGATCGTCGACGATTGCGCGACCGACGCACGTGCGCGTGAGCCGGCGACCGCGCGGTGCTGGGCGCAGGCCGGCGTCGGCGCACTGATCGCCGCGCCGCTGTTCCGCGACGGGCGGCTCGCGGCGGTCCTGTACCTGCACGAGGCCACGCCGCGCGACTGGACCAGGGCGGATATCGCGCTGGTCGAGGACGTCGCGCTGCGCACCTCGGACGCGGTCGACCGGGTGCGCGGTGAGATCGCGGTGAAGGCGAGCGAGGCACGCTATCGCTCGCTGTTCGAATCGATCGACGCGGGGTTCTGCGTGATCGAGGTGCTGTTCGCCGACGGCGCGCCATACGATTATCGCTTCCTCGAGGTGAACCGGGCGTTTGCGCGCAACACCGGGCTCGACGACATGATCGGGCGGACGATGCGCGACGTCGCGCCCGACATGGAACAGCGCTGGTTCGACCTGTACGGCCATGTCGCGACGACCGGCGAGCCGCTGCGGTTCGAGGATCCCGCCTCCGCGCTGCAGGATCGCTGGTTCGAGGTCTATGCCTACCGCGTCGATGCGCCCGAGCTGAATCATGTCGCGGTGCTGTTCAACGACATCAGCGAGCGCCGCCGCAACGAGGTCGCGCTGTCCGAAAGCCGTGAGGAGCTCGAACTCGCGACGCGGGTCGCGCGGCTGGGGCGGTTCGACTATCGGCCGGCGGACGGCATGCTGCGCTGGGACGACCGGTGCCGCGCGCTGTTCGGGATCCCGGCGGGCGCGCCGGTCGAGTACGAGTCCGCCTTCCTCGCCAATCTCCACCCCGACGACCGCGCAGCTGCCGATGCGCAAGTCGCCGCCGCGCTCGATCCGCGGGGCACGCGGATGTTCGATTCGGAATATCGCACGATCGGCCAGAGCGACGGCGTCGAGCGCCATATCGTCGCGCACGGCATCGCGTTCTTCGATGGCGATAGTCCGATCCGGCTGGTCGGGACGGTCGTCGACATGAGCGACGATCGCCGCGCACAGGCGGCGCTGCGCGAGACGAGCGAGCGGCTGCGGCTGGCCAGCCGCGCGACCAACGACGCGATCTGGGACTGGGACCTGCGGAGCAATTCGGTGCTGTGGAACGAGGCGCTGACGCGTGCCTATGGCCATGTCCTGCCCGATGCGAAGTCGACCGGCGACTGGTGGCTGGACCAGGTCCATCCCGAGGACCGCGCGCGGATCCATGCGAGCATCGATGCGGTAATTTACGGGCAGGACAGCGACTGGACCGACGAATACCGGTTCGCCTGCGCCGACGGCCGCTATGCCGATGTGCTCGACCGCGGCTACGTCATCCGCGACGAGGACGGCGCGCCGACGCGGATGATCGGCGCGATCCTCGACCAGTCGACGCGCAAGGCGGCGGAGCGCCAGCTGCGCGCGATCAACGAGGGACTGGCCGAGGCCGTCGAGGCGTCGACCGCGGACCGCGACCGGTTGTGGGAATTGTCGTCCGACATCATGCTGCGCGCCGAGTTCGACGGCACGATCGTCGCCGCCAATCCCGCCTGGACCGACATGCTCGGCTGGTCGATGGACGAGATCGTCGGACGCCAGCTCTTCTCGCTGCTCCACCCCGACGACGTCGCGCATACCGGCCTGGCCGCGGCGGGGATCGCCCGCGGCGAGGCGGTCGCGCGGATCGACAATCGCTATGCCCACAAGGATGGCAGCTATCGCTGGATCAGCTGGGCGGCGCGGCCGGGCGACGGGCTGATCAACGCGGTCGGGCGCGACGTCACCGCGGACAAGGAACGCGAGGCGCAGCTGGCGCGCGCCGAGGATGCGCTGCGCCAGGCGCAGAAGATGGAGGCTGTCGGTCAGCTGACCGGCGGCATCGCGCACGACTTCAACAACATGCTCACCGGCATCCTGGGCGGGCTCGACATGGTCCGGCGCAACGTGCCCGAACCGCGCCCGGACAAGGTCGACCGCTATCTGGAGGCGGCGACGGTCTCCGCGCAACGTGCCGCCGGGCTGACGCAGCGGCTGCTCGCCTTTTCGCGGCGCCAGTCGCTCGACGTGAAGGCGACCGATGTCGACCGGCTGATCGCCGACATGGAGGATCTGCTCGCACGGACGCTCGGCGAGAATGCGCGGCTCGAGATCCGGCGGCAGGACGCGACCTGGCCGGTGACGACGGATGCCAACCAGCTCGAAAGCGCGCTGCTCAACCTCGCGATCAACGCGCGCGACGCGATGCCCGAGGGCGGGCGGCTGACGATCGAGACCGAGAACACGCATCTCGACGCGCACTATACCGAGGCGATCGGGGATCTGGCGCCCGGCGACTATGTCGCGATCGGCGTCAGCGACACCGGCACGGGCATGTCGAAGGCGGTGATCGAGAAGGCGTTCGACCCGTTCTTCACCACCAAGCCGATCGGGCAGGGCACCGGGCTCGGCCTGTCGATGATCTATGGCTTTGCGCGCCAGTCGGGCGGGCATGTCCGGATCTATTCGGAGGAGGGCGAGGGCACGACGGTCAAGCTGTACCTGCCGCGCTTCCACGGCACCGCCGCGGTCAGTGTGCCGACCGCGGACCGCGACCTGCCGCGCGCGGACGGCGAATGCGTGCTGGTGGTCGAGGACGATGTCGCGGTGCGGATGCTGATCGTCGATATCCTCGGCAGCCTCGGCTACGGCGTGATGGAGGCGGGCGACGCGCACGCGGCGATCCCGATCCTCGAGAGCGAGCGGCGGATCGACCTGCTGGTCAGCGATGTCGGCCTGCCCGGGATGGACGGGCGCCAGTTGGCCGAGGTCGCGCGGCGGCATCGCCCCGATCTGCGCATCCTGTTCGTCACCGGCTATGCCGAAAAGGCGGCGGTGCGCGGCGAATTTCTCGGTGCGGGGATGGAGATGATCACCAAGCCGTTCGCGCTCGACATGCTCGCCGAACGGATCCGCGAGATGGTCGCGCGCTGACCCCGGGCGAGCGCGAAGACGCGTCGCCCGCGACTTTACCGGTTGCCATCCCGGGGCCCCGGTCGGCATAGGCAGGCGCCACCCGCTCCCGGAGACCTTCATGCAAACGCCAGCCGCGAGTCCCGCACTGGGGCTCGACTTCGGCACGACCAACAGCGTCGTGGCGCTCGGGACGCCCGGCGGCACGCCCGAACTCGTGACCTTCGCCGCCCCCGCCGAGACCAGCCCGGTGTTCCGCTCCGCGCTCTGCTTCTGGCAGGACGACAGCGGCAAGGGGCTCGCGGTCGATGCGGGGCCGTGGGCGATCGCGGAATATATGGAATATCCGCTCGACAGCCGGTTCATCCAGTCGTTCAAGTCGGTCGCGGCGATGAAGACGTTCGAACAGGCCTCCGTCTTCGACAAGCGCTATCGCTTCGAGGAGATGGGCAAGCTGTTCCTCGACAAGCTGATCGCGCATGCGGGCGGCAAGCTCGACACGCGGCCGCAGCGGATCGTGGTCGGGCGACCGGTCGAATATGCCGGTGCGCGGCCCGACGAGGCGCTGGCGCGGACGCGCTACGACGCGATGTTCAAGGGGTTCGGCGCGGAGATCCATTATGTCTACGAACCGCTTGGTGCTGCGTACAGCTATGCGACGCGGCTGACCGAGCCCGCGACGATCCTGGTCGCCGATTTCGGTGGCGGGACGAGCGATTTCTCGGTCGTGCGCGTCGCCGAGCCGGGCGCGGCGCGACGCTGTACGCCGCTCGGCCATGCGGGCATCGGGATTGCGGGCGACCGGTTCGATTACCGGATCCTCGACCGTCTGGTGCTGCCGATGCTCGGCAAGGGCGGCGCGTACAAGTCGTTCGGCAAGGAGCTCGAGATCCCGCGCGCCTATTTCGCCGATTTCGCGGACTGGTCCAGGCTCGCGCTGATGCGCAACCGCAAGACGATGACCGAGCTCGAGCGGTTGCAGAAGACCGCGATCGACCCCGATGCGATCGGGCGGATGATCGCGGTGATCGAGAACGAGCTCGGCTACCCGCTGTACGACGCGGTGGGCACGTTGAAGCGCGCGCTGTCGCAGGGCGAGGACGCGCATTTCCACTTTGCGGGCGCGGGGCTGGAGATTGAGGCAGAGGTGACGCGCGCGCAGTTCGAGGGCTGGATCGCCGACGACGTCGCGCGGATCGAGGCGACGGTCGACCAGGCGCTGGCGGCGGCCAAGGTCGGCGGCGGCGATATCGACCGCGTGTTCCTGACCGGCGGATCGTCGCTGATCCCGCGGGTGCGGCGGATTTTCGTCGAGCGGTTCGGCGAGGCGGCGATCATGATCGGCGGCGAGCTGACCTCGATCGCGCACGGCCTCGCGCTGATCGGCGAGCAGGACGACATCGCGGCGTGGTCTGCATGATCCCGCGGGTTCTTCTCGGGACGGCGCAGGTGCCGGGCGGCGGCGAGTTGCGGCTGCTCCAGCGCGGCGCGGAATTCTCGATCATGCTCGGTGCGAACGAGCTGATGAACAGCCGGCTGAGCGGGTCCGAAGAGGCG
>NZ_JPJC01000195.1:0-3042 GCF_000733135.1 Sphingomonas sp. FUKUSWIS1 | reverse complement strand
CACTGCGCGAGGCGGCCGCCGCCACGCCGCGGCCGGTCGCGCAGGGGACGGTCGTGCCGACCCCGCCGGCGCAGCGGATCGCGCTGGCGCAGGATGCCGCCTTTTCGTTCACCTATGCGCATGTGCTCGACGGGTGGCGCAGCGCGGGGGTGGAGATCCTGCCCTTTTCGCCGCTGGCGGACGAGGCGCCGGCGAAGGATGCCGATCTGGTCTGGCTGCCGGGGGGCTATCCCGAACTGCATGCGGGTGCGCTGGCGGCGGCGGACCGGTTCCGCGCGGCGCTGGCGCTGCATGCCGAAACGCGGCCGGTGCACGGCGAGTGCGGCGGCTATATGGCGCTGGGTGAGGGGCTGATCGATGTGGACGGGACGCGGCACCGGATGGCGGGGCTGCTCGGGCTGGTGACGAGTTACGAGAAGCGGCGGATGCATCTGGGCTATCGCCGCGCGACGCTGCACGCGCCGATCGGCGGGATCGCGGCGGGGGCGATGCTGGCGGGGCATGAATTCCATTATTCGACGATCCTCGACCAGCCCGACGCGCCGCTGGCGCAGGTGGTCGACGCGAATGCGCAGGCCGTGCCCGAAACCGGCTCGCATCGCGGCGGCGTGACGGGTAGTTTCTTCCACATGATCGCCCCCCTTGGCCAACCGGCTGCATGACCGGTTTCGTTTCGTTCGTCGGTTCCGGCCCCGGCGACCCCGAATTGCTGACGCTGAAGGCGGTGACGCGGTTGCAGCGCGCCGACGTCGTGCTGTTCGACGATCTGTCGTCGGGCGCGGTGCTGGGTCATGCGCGCGTCGGTGCCGAACTGGTCGCGGTCGGCAAGCGCGCGGGGCGGCCGTCGCCGCGCCAGTCGCATGTCTCGCAACTGCTGGTCGACCACGCGCTAACGGGGGCGCGCGTCGTCCGGCTGAAGTCTGGCGATGCGGGGATGTTCGGGCGGCTGGAGGAGGAGATCGTCGCGCTGCGCGAGGCGGGCGTGACGTTCGAGATCGTCCCGGGGATCAGCGCGGCGAGCGCGGCTGCTGCCGCCGCCGCGATCCCGCTGACGCGCCGGCTGTCCGCGCGCCGGGTGCAATATGTCACCGGCCATGACGTGACCGGGCAGTTGCCGCAGCAGCGCAACATGGCCGCGCTCGCCGATCCGGAGGCGACAACGGTCGTGTTCATGCCGCAGCGGACGTTTCCGGCTCTGGTTGAGTCGCTCGTCGCACATGGCCTGCCGGGCGACACGACCGCGCTGCTCGCCGAGAATGTCGGGCATCCCGACCAGAGCCTGACCTGGTCGACGATCGCGGGGCTCGCGGCGCGGCTGGCGGGGGGCGTGTCCGACAAGCCCGCGCTGATCCTCTATGGATCGTTGATGGCGCCGTGAGCGGAGTCGACATCGCGATATCGCTGATCGGGATCGGCACGGGCAATCCCGATCATGTGACGCGCGCCGCAGTCACGGCGATGAACGCCGCCGACCTGATCCTGTTGCCGCGGAAAGGCGCGGGGAAATCCGATCTGGTCGATCTGCGCCGGACGATCTGCGCCGCGCTGCTGACCGGGCCTGCCAGAGTGGTGGAGTTCGATCTGCCCGAGCGCGATGCGGACGCGCCGTACCGTGCGGCGGTCGATGCGTGGCACGATGATATCGCGGCGGTGTGGGCGGCGCAGATCGCCGAGCATCTGCCGGGCGGAGGACGGGTCGCGTTCCTCGTCTGGGGGGATCCGTCGCTCTACGACAGCAGCCTCCGGATCGCTAACCGGCTGCGAGCGGGAGGGCGGTCGATCGGGGTCAGCGTGGTGCCGGGGATCACCAGCCTGCAGGCGCTGACCGCGGCGCATGCGATCCCGCTCAACACGCTCGCTGCGCCCGTGACGATCACCACCGGTCGGCGGCTGCGCGCCGAGGGGTGGCCAGCGGGGGTCGAGACGCTGGCGGTGATGCTCGACGGGGCGTGCGCGTTCGAGACGCTCGCACCCGAGGGGGTCATGATCTGGTGGGGGGCGTATCTGGGGATGGCGCAGGAGGCGCTGGTCGCCGGGCCGCTCGCCTCAGTCGGGGCGGAGATCATCACGTGCCGTGCCGGACTGCGCGCCCGGCACGGCTGGATCATGGACGTGTATCTCCTACGCCGCACGGGCGGCTGAGCGTCACTCCGACAGGTCGCTCAGCAGCTCGCGGACGCGGTCGAGGCGGGCGAGGGGATCCTCGATCCGTTCGCGGACCAGCCAGCGGCGCTTGGCCTGTTCGAACGGCGCGGGCAGGGCGGCGGTGGGGTCGCCCGGGGTGAAGGCGATGGCGCCCGGGCCGACATCGATCTGGCGAATTTCGGCGGCGGCGGCGAGTGCGCGGATCCGCGCGCATTCGAGCAGGCGGACGGCATTGTCGGGAAGTGCGCCGAACCGGTCCTCGAGCTCGGCCTGGAACGCATCGAGCGCGGCGATGTCGGTCAGATGCGCGAGCTGGCCGTAGAGCGTCAGCCGCAGGTCGGTCTCGGGGATCCACTCTTCGGGAAGCATGCCGCCGACGCCGAGATTGAGCACCGGCTGGCACTGATCGACCGGTTCGCCGCGCGCGGCTTTCAGCGCGCGACCCAGCAGGTGCTGGTAGAGGTCGATACCGATCAGCTTCATGTGGCCGGCCTGATCCTCGCCGACCAGATCGCCCGCGCCGCGCATGTCGAGATCACGCGCACTGATCGCGAAGCCCGCGCCGAGCTGGTCGAACGCCTGGAGCGTGCGCAGGCGCTTCATTGTCGCCTCGGCGATCATGGCCTCACCGTCGGTCGACAGCAGGATCTGACCGCGCCGGCCGCCGCGCCCGACCCGGCCGCGCAGCTGGTGGAGCTGCGACAGGCCGAACCGGTCGGCATGGTGGACGATCATCGTGTTGGCGCGCGGCACGTCGAGCCCCGCCTCGATGATGTTGGTCGCGAGCAGCACGTCGCCGTCACCCGCGGCAAAGCCCGCCATGGCGTCGTCGAGCTCGGCGGCGTCCATCTTGCCGTGCGCGATGACGAGGCCGAGTTCGGGGACGAGCCGCGCGAG
>NZ_JPJC01000194.1:29280-32056 GCF_000733135.1 Sphingomonas sp. FUKUSWIS1 | reverse complement strand
CTTGGCGCCGGCAGCGGCCGCCAGCGGCACCGGCGCGGCGACGAGCGCCAGCGCCAGGCCGGCAAGCGCCGCCGCCCGGTACCGTCCCGGTAACGGCCCTCTCACGCGCAAGATCCTCTCACGATTGCGATCCTGCGCGGCGAAAGCCGTCCCGGGTATTGGCATGGATGCAGGGTCAGGCTCAGCCGCGCGGCTTGCGCTGGCGCTGCTGCATCTGCTGCTGCATCTTCTGCTCCATGCCGTCGACGCGACCGTTGATCTGGTCGATCCGCTGGCCGTTCTGCTGCGCCTGGCCGGCTGCGGCCTGTGCTTGGGTCAGCGCCTCGCCCGACGTGCCCTCGACGGTCCGCAGGCGGCCGTCCATGCCGTCGATGCGCGTGTTGACGGTCGCGATCTGCTCGCGGACAAAGCCCTTGGTGGCGCAACCGCCCAGCCCGATCGACCCGATCAGCAGGAGGGCAACCGTCGGATATTTCTGGAGACTCGTACGCATTATCTTAACCTTTCCAAAAACTGGAACCTGCACTCAGCGATCACAATCGCGCGCTGACAATCGATTTTGGCCAGAATGTGCGTCTTCTGCGGTGGAGCAGGGGGCGGGGGGAATGCCGCCGGTTCGCCGCGCCGCGCGGTTCATCTGCCCGCAACCTTTCACCGGCCTTGGGCATTATCGCCGCGTCCCTTTTCATAGAGTTCGCCGGCCATGAAACAGATCCTCCCCGTCATCTTCGCGCTCGTCCCCCTCGCCGCGATGGTCGGCGCCTGCGTCACCTGCCCCTGAGCCGCTGGCGTTCCTGCCGCGGACATGAAAAAGGCCCGCCCGGATCGCTCCGGACGGGCCTTTTTCGATTTGGCCAGGAAAGGCGAGGGGGTTAGCCCTGTGCCTCTTCCTCCTGGTCGCGCGGGGCTTCGGCGGTCGCGCCGGGCTCTGCGTTCGGATCGTAATCCTCGACGAAGCCAGCCTCGTCACGCTCGAACATCGACGACATGACGTCGACGCCCTGAGCCTGCATCTCGGCTTCTTCCGGCGACCGGGCGACGTTGACCTTGACGGACACCGACACCTCGGGGTGGAGTGCAACCTTGACGGTGTACACGCCGATCGCCTTGATCGGCTTGTCGAGCACGATCGCCGACTTGCCGACCTTGTGACCATCGGCCACCAGCGCATCGACCAGATCGCGAACCGCGACCGAGCCGTAGAGCTGACCGGTGTTCGACGCCTGACGGATCAGGGTCACGCTCGCGTCGGTGAAGGTCTTCGCTTCGGTCTCGGCATCGGCACGGCGCGATGCGTTGTCCGACTCGATCCGCGCACGGTTCGCTTCGAAAACCTTGCGGTTGGCTTCGTTCGAACGAAGCGCCTTCTTGTTCGGGAGAAGGAAGTTACGGGCATAGCCGTCCTTGACCTTCACCACGTCGCCGATGGCGCCGAGCTTTTCGACGCGCTCAAGCAGAATGACGTCCATGGGGGCGCTCCTTACTTAACGATGTAGGGCAGCAGGCCCAGATGACGCGCACGCTTGATGGCCTGGGCCAGTTCGCGCTGCTTCTTTGCGGCCACCGAAGTGATACGCGACGGGACGATCTTGCCACGCTCGGACACGAAGCCCTGCAGCAACCGGACGTCCTTATAGTCAATCCGGGGAGCGTCTTTGGCAGAGAACGGGCAGCTCTTGCGGCGGCGGAAGAATGGACGTGCCATGATTATTCAGCTCCCTCTTCGCGGTCACGACGGGGACCACGGTCCGGACGATCGCCGCGGTCAGGACGGCCTTCACGGCCACCTTCGCGGTCGCCACGACGCTCACGGTCGCGGTCCGACTTGCGCATCATCACGGTCGGGCCCTCTTCGAGCGTGTCGACCTTGACCGTCATGTAACGGATGATGTCTTCGTTGATCTGCGTCTGGCGCTCCAGCTCTGCGATCACGTTGCCCGGGGCATCGATCTCGAGCATCACATAGTGCGCCTTGCGGTTCTTGGCGATCTTGTACGCCAGCGAACGCAAGCCCCAGTTCTCGGTCTTTACGACCCGACCTTCGTTGTCGTTCACGATCTTGGTGGCGATTTCCGCCAGAGCGTCCACCTGCGCCTGTGCCAGATCCTGGCGCGCAAGGAACACGTGCTCGTAAAGAGCCATGTCTTGTCCTTCGTCTTGGCCGATCGCTGATACACGCCCCATGCGTGCACCCCTCCGGCTGTCGTCTAGAATGCAAACCGGGGCGAGAGACGCGAATCCCTCACCCCGGTTGCGATGGCCCTTACCCGATTATCGGGGAAAGGCAAGGTTGGTTACGACCCTGACGGCGCGATTACCGGAACGCACCACCCCGCACCTGGACCACATTGCCGCGGCCGTTGACCAGCAGCGCGTCACGACCCGAACGGACCCACTGGCTGCCACGCGGCGGCGCGGCGAGGCGATAGTTGCGGTAGGTCGTGATCACCCGGTAGTTCTGCGCATAGCGGCGGTCGAATCGCTGGCCGGTGCGGAAATTGCGATACTGGTTCGGGCGGACGGTGGTCCGCTTGGTGACGACGGTGCGGCCATTGTTGTTCTGGCGCACGGTGGTGACTTCGCGACGCGCTTGCGCCTCGGCCGGAGCGGCGGCCAGCAGCGGGCTGGCGACGAGGGTGGCGGCAAGCGCGCTGAGGATGAACTTTTTCATGATACTCTCCCGTTGAAACACGGCGCCGATGCTGCGGCGTCCTCCATAATCTGGGGGCCGCTTGTCGCAGGCGCTTGTCGCAGGGGTCGCGAATTGGTCGCATTT
>NZ_JPJC01000194.1:22591-29190 GCF_000733135.1 Sphingomonas sp. FUKUSWIS1 | reverse complement strand
CGGGTTCGTTCAGGTTCGCGCGGTTGCAACTCGGGCCACACCTTTCTAGTCCGCCCGCTTCAAAGAGGAGAGGTCATGCGCGCGTTCATCTTCCCCGGCCAGGGGAGCCAGTCTGTCGGCATGGGCAAGGCGCTCGCCGACGCCAGCGCCACCGCGCGCGAGGTCTTCGCCGAAGTCGACGAGGCGCTCGGCCAGAATCTGTTCCGGCTGATGAGCGAGGGGCCCGCCGACGACCTCCTCCTCACCGAGAATGCGCAGCCCGCGATCATGGCGAACGCGATCGCCACGCTGCGCGTCGCCGAGAAGGAGGGCGGTCTGCGCCTCGCCGACAAGGCCGACTATGTCGCCGGGCACAGCCTCGGCGAATATACCGCGCTCTGCGCCGCGGGTGCGCTCGACCTCTCGACCACCGCGCGGCTGCTGAAGCTGCGCGGCCGGGCGATGCAGGCGGCAGTGCCGGTGGGCGAGGGCGCGATGGCCGCACTGCTCGGCACCGACCTCGAAAAGGCGCAGCTGATCGCCGGCGCCGCGGTCGATTCGATCCTCGCCGAGGGCGGGGCCGAGCTGATCTGCACCGTCGCCAACGACAATGACCCGTCGCAGGTCGTGATCTCGGGCCACCGCCTCGCGATCGAGAAGGCGATCGGCCTCGCCAAGGATCTCGGCGCCAAGCGCGCGGTCCTGCTCCCCGTCTCCGCGCCGTTCCACTGCCCGCTGATGCAGCCCGCCGCCGAAGCGATGGAGGCCGCGCTCCTCGACGCCGACCTCCGCGCGCCGCTGGTGCCGGTGTTCGCCAATGTCGACGCGGTCGCCGTCGCCAACCCCGGCGCGATCCGCCACCTGCTCGTCCAGCAGGTCACCGGCATGGTCCGCTGGCGCGAATCGGTGCTCGCAATGCACGCAGCGGGCGTCGGCCACTTCGTCGAATTCGGCGGCAAGGTCCTAGCCCCCATGGTAAAACGCACCGCCCCCGACGCCGAAACCACCAGCGTCATCACGATGGACGACATCGAGGATTTCGTGAAGAAGATGTAATTCACGCAAAGGCGCAAAGGCGCGAAGATGATGGATATCGAGGCTGCCGCTTCTGACGTCATTAACGTGTCTCTGCGCCTTCACCGCGAACTGGGCCCAGGCTTGCTCGAGAGCGTCTACGAAACTGTTCTGGCGTCCAAGCTCACCACTCTGGGCTATCAGGTCGAGCGGCAGCGACCTGTTTCGATCGAGTTCGAAGGCCTGCACTTCGATGCGGCATTTCGGATCGACCTCATCATCGGCAATCGACTGCTCGTCGAAATCAAATCCGTCGAGCGGCTGAACGCCGCTCACGCAAAGCAATTGCTGACCTATTTGCGACTTACCAGGCAGCCACTTGGGCTGCTGATCAACTTCGGAGGCGAAACGCTGAAGGAGGGGCTCCGTCGGATCGTCAACGGCTACACCCCCTTCGCGCCATCGCGCCTTCGCGTGAACCAAATTATTGGAGACTAGAATGTTCGACCTCACAGGCATGACCGCCCTCGTCACCGGCGCATCGGGCGGGATCGGGTCCGAGATCGCCCGAGCCCTAGCCGCACAGGGCGCGCGCCTCGCCATATCCGGCTCCAACGCCGCCAAGCTCGACGCCTTCCTCGCCACCCTCGGCGGCGATCACGTCGCGCTCCCCTGCGACCTGTCCGACCCCGCCGCGGTCGACGCGCTTGTCCCCCAGGCGGTGGAGAAGCTCGGCAAGATCGACATCCTCGTCAACAATGCCGGCGTCACCCGCGACAATCTCGCGATGCGGATGAAGGACGACGAGTGGGACAGCGTCATCCGCGTCAATCTCGAGGCCGCGTTCCGCCTGATGCGCGCCGCCGCCAAGCCGATGATGAAGGCGCGCTTCGGCCGGATGATCTCGGTCACCTCGATCGTCGGCGTCACCGGCAATCCCGGCCAAGCCAATTACGCCGCGTCGAAGGCGGGGCTGATCGGCATGTCGAAATCGATGGCGCAGGAGCTCGCCAGCCGCGGCATCACCGTCAACTGCGTCGCCCCCGGCTTCATCACCTCGCCGATGACCGACGCGCTCCCCGACGCGCAGAAGACCGCGCTCACGACCAAGATTCCGGCCGGCCGGCTGGGCGAGGGCGCGGACATCGGCGCCGCGATCGTCTATCTCGCCAGCCGCGAGGCGGGCTATGTCACCGGGCAGACGCTGCACGTGAACGGCGGGATGGCGATGATCTGACGTCACGGATCCGCGGCATGAGCCGGGCTAACGCCCGGTTTTCGCCCGCAATCGCGCAAAGCGACCCGGCAAGGCGATGAACTGACCCTTGCCACGAAACGGACCCCGTTCTACGGGCGTTCAGGAACTGGTAAAAACCCCCAAAGATAGAGGGAACGAACATGAGCGAGACCGCAGACCGCGTGAAGAAGATCGTCGTCGAGCATCTCGGCGTCGAAGCCGACAAGGTGACCGAAGATGCGAGCTTCATCGACGATCTGGGTGCCGACAGCCTCGACATCGTCGAGCTGGTCATGGCGTTCGAAGAAGAATTCGGCGTCGAGATCCCTGACGACGCGGCTGAGAAGATCGCGACCGTCAAGGACGCGATCACCTATATCGACGAGCACAAGGCCTGATCAGGGCTTGAGGTCCGATCCGTCGGGCTTGCCCTGGTGGCTATGATCTGAGCGGCTCCCCGTCCTTGGGCTAAGAGGGCGGGGAGCCGTTTCGTTTTGGAAGCATGTGGAGTTTGAGGTCATGCGGCGTGTCGTCGTAACCGGGCTAGGCCTGGTCACCCCCCTGGGGGCCGATGTTGAAACGGCTTGGGCGAACATTCTCGCCGGCAAGTCGGGGGCGGGCCCGATCACCCGGTTCGATGCGTCGGACCAGGTCTGTCGCATCGCCTGCGAGGTGAAGCCCGCAGACCATGAATATGGCTTCGATCCCGCCAAGCGCGTCGACCACAAGGTCCAGCGCCAGGTCGATCCCTTCATCATCTATGGCATCGACGCCGCGGGCCAGGCGCTCGAAGACGCCGGCCTGACCGAGATGACGGTCGAGGAAAGCTGGCGCGCGGGCGTGTCGATCGGCTCGGGCATCGGCGGCCTGCCGGGCATCGAGAGCGAATCGATCGTCCTCCACACCAAGGGGCCGCGCCGCGTCTCGCCGCACTTCGTCCATGGCCGTCTGATCAACCTGATCTCGGGTCAGGTCTCGATCAAATATGGTCTGCGCGGACCCAACCATGCGGTCGTCACCGCCTGCTCGACCGGCGCGCATGCGATCGGCGACGCCGCGCGGATGATCGCGATGGACGATGCCGACGTGATGCTCGCGGGCGGCGCGGAGGGCACCGTCTGCCCGCTCGGCATCGCCGGCTTCGCCCAGGCGCGCGCACTGTCGACCAACTTCAACGATTCGCCCGAAAAGGCCTCGCGTCCCTATGACAAGGACCGCGACGGCTTCGTGATGGGCGAGGGCGCGGGCGTGCTCGTGCTCGAGGAATATGAACACGCCAAGGCGCGTGGCGCGAAGATCTATGCCGAGGTGATCGGCTATGGCCTGTCGGGCGACGCCTATCACGTCACCGCGCCGCATCCCGAGGGCGACGGCGCGTTCCGCTCGATGCAGATGGCGATCAAGAAGTCGGGCCTCAAGCTGGAGGACATCGACTACATCAACGCGCACGGCACCTCGACGCCGATGGGCGACGAGCTCGAACTCGGCGCAGTCCGCCGGCTATTCGGCGATGCGATCTCGGGCCTGTCGATGTCGTCGACCAAGTCCGCGATCGGGCATCTGCTCGGCGGCGCCGGCGCGGTCGAGAGCATCTTCTGCATCCTCGCACTGCGCGACCAGATCGTGCCGCCGACGCTCAACCTCGACAATCCGAGCGACAGCTGCATCGGCGTCGACCTGGTGCCGCACGTCGCCAAGAAGCGCGAAGTCCGCGCGGTGCTGAACAACTCGTTCGGCTTCGGCGGCACCAACGCCTCGCTGGTGATGACGCTGGTCAAGTAACCTGTTCCCCGGCGAAGGCCGGGGTCCAGTTGGGTGAATGGTGCTTTTATCGGAGGGCCTGCCCAACTGGGCCCCGGCCTCCGCCGGGGAACTTTAATGCGCAAGGTCGGCTGTTTCGGAGTGATCCTCGCCCTCGTGGCGATCGTCGCGCTGTTCCTCGTCGTCCAGGGCTGGGGCGGCGCCGGCCCGGCCGCGCGCACGCTCACCGTCCAGGTGCCGCAGGGGTCGAGCCTCGCCGCCGCCGCGACCGAACTCGAAAAGGCCGGCGCGATCCGCTCCGCCAGCCGCTTCCGGCTCTACGCGCGCATCTTCGGCTCGGGCGATCCGATCAAGGCGGGCGAATACCGCATCCCCGCCCAGGCCAGCCCGTCCGACATCCTGAAACTGATGCAGGGCGGCAAGGTCGTCCAGCGGCTCGTCGCGGTCCCCGAAGGCTATCCTTCGGTCCTCGTCCACGACGCGCTGATGAAGGCCGACGGCCTGACCGGTACCGTGCCCGTCCCCGCCGAGGGCTCGATCCTGCCCGACAGCTATGCGTTCGAACGCGGCGACACGCGCGCCACGGTCGTCGCGCAGATGCAGTCGGCGATGACCGCCTATCTCGCCAAGGCCTGGGCGGCGCGCAAGCCGGGCATCGCGGTGGCGACCCCCGAACAGGCGATCATCCTCGCCTCGATCGTCGAGAAGGAAACCGGCAAGCCGTCCGAGCGTCGTATGGTCGCCGCGGTTTACGGCAACCGCCTGCGCGTCGGCATGCCGCTCCAGGCGGATCCGACCGTCATCTACCCGATCACCAAGGGGCGCCCGCTCGGCCGCCGCATCCTGCGCTCCGAACTGCAGGCGAAAAACGGCTACAACACCTATGCCAGCCCCGGCCTGCCGCTCGGCCCGATCGCCAATCCCGGCCGCGCCTCGATCGACGCGGTGCTCGACCCGGCGCAGACCCAGGCGCTGTATTTCGTCGCGGACGGCACCGGCGGCCATGTCTTCGCCGACACGCTCGACCAGCACAACGCCAATGTCCGCAAATGGTACGCAATCCGCAAGGCCCGCGGCGAGATGTAGCGCGATCGTCACCCCGGCTTCAGCCGGGGTGACGATCTGCACGCTTACCCCCGCAACGCGTTGGCCGCGCGTGCCTTCATCTCGATCTCGGCCATCGTGCCGCCGGTCACCCAGCTCCCGCCGACGCACAGCACCGGCTTGAACGCCAGCCACTCGGGCGCGGACGCCTCGGTGATCCCGCCGGTCGGGCAGAACCGCGCCTGATAGAACGGCGCCGCCAGCGCCTTCAGCGCCTTCAGCCCACCGCTAGCCTCCGCCGGGAAGAACTTGAAATGCGTGAGGCCGAGGTCGAGCCCGGTCATGATGTCCGCCGCATTGGCGATGCCGGGCAGGAACGGCACGCCGCTCTCGATGATCGGCGTCGCGAGCCGCTCGGTCAGGCCGGGCGAGACGATGAACTCCGCGCCCGCGTCCATCACTTCGGCAAACTGGCGGGTGTTGACGACGGTGCCCGCACCGACGATCGCGCCCTCGACCTTCTTCATCTCGGCGATCGCCTCGAGCGCGGCGCCGGTGCGCAGCGTCACCTCGAGCACGCGCAGGCCGCCCGCGACCAGTGCCTCGGCGAGCGGACGGGCGAGTGCCGCGTCCTCGATCACCAGCACCGGGATGACGGCGCTGGTTTGCATGATGTCTGCGATAGTTGCGGTCATTGCGTGTGTTCCTGTGCGAAGGCCGCCGCGGCGCCGAACAGGCCGGGCTGGGGATGGGTGATCAGCTTGACGGGCATCGCCGCCATCATCGTCTGGAACCGGCCCTTGGCGACGAAGCGCTGGTCGAAGCCCGAGCGAACCAGACGGTCCTTGATCCGGAAGCCGAGCCCGCCCGCGATCACCACCGCCTTGGCGCCCTGCGCGAGCGCGAGATCGCCCGCCACCGCGCCAAGCGCGAGGCAGAAACGGTCGAGCGCTGCGAGCGCGATCGAATCGGTGCCGTCGATCGCCTCGGTCCAGATCGTTCGGTCGTCGCGGCTGGGCACCGAACGCCCCTCCATCTCGGCCAGCGTCTCGTAGATCGCGACGATCCCCGGCCCGGCGACGACGCGCTCGGCGGAAACGCGCGTGAAGGTCTTGCGCAGCCGCTTGAGCAGCGCGTCCTCGATCCCGTCGAGCGGCGCGAAGTCCATGTGGCCGCCCTCGGTCTCGAGCACCTGGTACCGGTCGCGGTGCCGCAGCAGCTGTGCGACGCCAAGCCCCGTGCCCGGCCCGCAGATCGTCGTGATCCCCTCGGACGGCAGCGGCGTGTCGGGGCCGCACAGATGGATGAAGTCGCTGTCGGGAACCTGTGCGACGGCATGGCCGACCGCGCCGAAATCATTGACGACGACCCACTGGTCCGCGTTCAGCCGCTCGGTGATCAGCGACTTGCGGATGATCCACGGATTGTTGGTCAGCCGGATCACGTCGTTGGCGACCGGCGACGCGACGGCGATGCCCAGCGCGCGGGGCAGGGGCCGTCCCAGCCCCGCCTCGAACGCCTGATAGGCGGTCTGCAGCGACGCATGGTCCGCGGTCTTCATCGT
>NZ_JPJC01000194.1:6879-22525 GCF_000733135.1 Sphingomonas sp. FUKUSWIS1 | reverse complement strand
CCGGCTCGCCCAGCTTGACGACGCGGCCATTCTCGACCTCGGCAATCGCAAAGCGCGCATGCGTCCCGCCGATATCTGCCGCTACGATTTCCATTGGTCTCTCCCGATCCTTGATCTCTTATCGCCGTTCGTCCTGAGCGACGTTGAAGGACATCGCCCGGAACGAACGGTTCGCGCGGGCTTTAAAGCCCCGCGCCCGCCAGCATCGCCGACGCGCCCTTTTCGGCCTCGTCGGCCAGCCCGCGGAACATGCCGAACAGCTCGCGACCCATGCCGCTGACCGCGGGTGGCAGCGTCACCATCTCGCGCGTCGCCCATACGTCCGCATCGACCAGCGCTTCCAGCGTGCCGTTGACCGCATCGACGCGGATCATGTCGCCGTCGCGGATCAACCCGATCGCGCCGTCGAGCAGTGCTTCGGGCGAGCAATGGATCGCGCACGGCACCTTGCCGCTCGCGCCCGACATGCGCCCGTCGGTGACCAGCGCCACCTTGAACCCGCGATTCTGCAGCACGCCCAGCGGCGGGGTCAGCTTGTGCAGCTCGGGCATGCCGTTCGCGCGCGGCCCCTGGAAGCGGACGACGACGACGACGTCCTTTTCCAGCTCGCCGCGCTTGAACGCCTCGATCACGTCGAGCTGGTCGTCGAACACCATCGCGGGGGCCTCGACGATCCAGCGATCGCGCTCGACCGCGGACACCTTGATGCACGCGCGGCCGATATTGCCCGCGAGGATCCGCATGCCGCCATCCGCCGAGAACGGCGCGGTGGCCGGACGCAGGATCGTCTCGTCACCGCTGTCGGGCGTGTCGCGCCATTCGAGCGCACCGTCCGCGACCACCGCGGTCTTGGCATAGGCCGACAGGTCCTGCCCGCCGATCGTCATGATGTCGCCGTGGAGCAGCCCTTCGCCCAGCAGTTCGCGGATCACATAGGGCATGCCGCCCGCCGCCTCGAACGCGTTCACGTCCGCCGAACCGTTGGGATAGACGCGCGCGATCAGCGGCACCGCCGCCGACAGGCGATCGAAATCCTCCCAGTCGATCACGATCCCCGCCGCACGCGCGATCGCGGGGACGTGGAGCAGATGGTTGGTCGAGCCGCCCGTCGCGAGCAGGCCGACCGCCGCATTGACGATCGCCCGCTCGTCGACGCAGCGGCCGAGCGGCCGGTAGTCGTCGCCGCGTGCCCCGATCTTCGCGAGCCTATGGACCGCCGCGCGCGTCAGTTCCTGGCGCAGCTTCGTGCCCGGATTGACGAACGCCGCGCCCGGCATGTGGAGGCCCATGACCTCCATCATCATCTGGTTGGTATTGGCGGTGCCGTAGAAGGTGCAGGTGCCCTTCGAATGATAGGCGCCGATCTCCGCCTCGAGCAGCTCCTCGCGGCCGACCAGCCCTTCGGCGAACTTCTCGCGCACCGCGGCCTTGGCCTTGTTGGGCAATCCGGTCGGCATCGGCCCGCCCGGGATCAGCACCATCGGCAGGTGCCCGAAGCGCAGCGCGCCCATCAGCAGCCCCGGCACGATCTTGTCGCAAATGCCGAGCAGCGCCGCGCCCTCGAACGTGCCGTGGCTCAGCGCGATCGCGGTGGAGAGCGCGATCGTGTCGCGGCTGAACAGCGACAGCTCCATCCCCGGATAGCCTTGCGTCACGCCGTCGCACATCGCCGGCACGCCGCCCGCGACCTGCGCGGTGGCACCGGCCTCGCGTGCCCAGACCTTCATCAGTTCGGGATAGCGGTAATAGACCGCATGCGCCGACAGCATGTCGTTATACGCCGTCACGATGCCGATGTTCATGCCGGCATCGGCCTTCATCGCATCGCGGTCCTCCTCGGTCCCCGCATAGGCATGCGCGAGGTTCGCACAGCCCAGCGACGGCCGGCGCACCTGCGCCTCGCCCTCGCGGTCGATCAGCGCGAGATAGGCGGCGCGGCTGTCGCGCGACCGTTCGATGATCCGGTCGGTGACCGCGGAGACGACGGCGTTCAGCATCTCAGGCGGCCCAGTGGATGTCGACGGGCAGCTCGACCTCGGCCAGCACGCGCCCGATCGGATATTTGGACGACGGACCCTGCTCGATCGCCTGTTCGAGCAGCGTCTTCTTCTCCTCGCCGGTGATCATGATCATCAGCGCCTTGGACGAAGCGATCGCCGCCGCGGACAGCGTCACGCGCGCGACCGGTGCCTCGGGCGGCAGCGGCTCGGGCATCACGCCCACCGCGCGGCGTTCCTTGGGACCGCTCAGCGCCTCGTCGAAATCGGGACCGGGGAAGATCGACGCGGTATGGCCGTCGGTACCCATGCCGAGCAAACAGAAGTCCAGCGGCCAGTGCAGGTCCTGCATCAGCGCATCCGCCGAACGGCCTGCCGCCTTGTAGTCGGAGATCGCATCGGGGACGATCGGCTTCACCCGCGCACCCTTGGGCAGGAAGATCTTGGCGAGCGCGGTAACGTTCGACATCGGATCGCCCAGCTTCACGATCCGCTCGTCGCCGGGGATGATCGTGACCTTCTTCCAGTCGAGCTTGGCCTGGGCGAGCTTCTCATACGCCGCCATCGGCGTCTTGCCGCCCGCCAGCGCGATCACCGCCGAGCCGCGCGCGTCGAGCGCGCTCTCGATGACGAACTGGATGTCGCCGGCAACCGCGGCTGCGAGCTCCTCGGTGTCCTCGTAATCCCACCATTCGATCTCGGTCATATGCTCAAACTCACTTAGAAATTAGTGTTCGTGCCCAACAGTTCAGGTCGTGTCCGCCAGTCCCGTTCGCACCCAGCAGTCCCGTTCGTACTCAGCGGCCCGTTCGTACCAACCAGTCCCGTTCGTACCGAGTAGGGATCGAGCGAAGCCGAGAGCCCGTATCGAGGTACAATGCCACAACCGGGCCGATCCCTCGATACGCCATCTCGACAAGCTCGACGGCTACTCGGGACGAACGGAGGAAAACATGCTCAGTCGTCCTGCCAGGTCACGCCGTCGCGCTCGGTCAGCGCGATCGCGGCGGACGGGCCCCAGCTGCCCGACGGATAGCTTTTGGGCTTCATTCCGTTCGCTTTCCAGCCCTCGCGGATCGCATCGATCCAGGTCCACTGCGCCTCGACCTCGTCGCGCCGCACGAACAATGTCTGGTCGCCCTCGATCAGGTCGAGCAGCAGCCGCTCATAGGCGATGCGCCGGCGCGTACCCGCAAACTCGGCGTCGAGGCTCAGGTTGAGCGGCACCTCGCGCAGCCGCACGCCCTCGCGGTCGAGACCCGGCTCCTTCGCCATCACCAGCAGCTGGACATGCTCTTCGGGCTGCAGGCGGATGATCAGCATGTTGGGCTGGAGCAGCCCGCCGCGCCCTGCGAACATCGAATGCGGCACCGCCTTGAACTGGATCGCGATCTCGCTGCCGCGCGCGGCCATGCGCTTGCCGGTGCGCAGGTAGAAGGGCACGCCCTGCCAGCGCCAGTTGTCGACATGCGCCTTGATCGCGACGAACGTCTCGGTGGTCGACGTCTGGCCGAGCTCCTCCGAATAGCTCTTCACGAACTTCCCGTTGACCGCGCCCTCGGCATATTGCCCGGTCACGGTGACGTGCGGCGCCTCCTCGGGCTTGATCAGCCGGAGCGATCGGAACACCTTCGACTTCTCGTCGCGCACGTCGGTGCCCTCGAACCGTGCGGGCGGCTCCATCGCGATCAGCGCGAGCAGTTGCAGGATATGGTTCTGCACCATGTCGCGCAGCGCGCCCGCGCTCTCGTAATAGCCCGCGCGTTCCTCAAGCCCGACCGTCTCGGAGATCGTGATCTGGACGTTGTCGATGCCTTGCGCATTCCACACCGGCTCGAAGAACGAGTTGCCGAAGCGCAGCGCCAGGATGTTCTGGACGGTTTCCTTGCCCAGATAATGATCGATCCGGTAGGTCCGGTTCTCGGGAAACGCCTTGGCGACCGCGTCGTTGATCTCGCGGCTTGTCGGCAGGTCATAGCCCAGCGGCTTTTCCAGCCCGACGCGGACCGTCTCGCCCGCCAGCCCGACCTTGTGCAGCCCCTCGATCGCCGATTCGAACAGCGACGGCGCGGTCGACAGATAGATGGCGAGCCCGCCCGAAATGTCGCCGATCTTGTCCGCCAGCGGCTGGAAGCTCGCCGGATCGGACAGGTCGGTCGGCTGGTAATGCACACGCTCGAGGAACGCGTCGATCGTCGCCTCGTCCTTGCGATCGTCCTTCAGATACTCGTCGAGCGCGGCTCGCGCGAAGGTGCGATACGCCGCGTCGTCGTGATCGTGACGCGCCGCGCCGGTGATCGTCAGCCCCTCGGGCAGCAGCCCGTCGGCGTGCAGGCCATAGAGCGAGGGCAACAGCATCCGCTGCGCGAGATCGCCGGTCGCGCCGAACAGGAGCAGCTTGGCTACGGGATTACGGTGCATGAGAGCTCCTGGGTCAGTCGGTCTTACGAAACCAGACCGGCGACCGGGTCGACCCCGGCCATGATGTTGAGGTTCTGGACCGCGGCGCCGCCGGCGCCCTTGCCCAGATTGTCGAGTGTCGCGACCAGCCGCGCATGACCGGTCGCATCGTTGCCGCAGACGCGCAACGTCAACCGGTCGGTTCCGGCATTTTCCTCGATCGCGATCGCCGCCGCATCGCCTGCCGCCACGGTTACGAGCGCGGCGCCGTCATAGGCTTGCCGCAGCACGTCCTCGACCGCCGCCAGCGTCGGCCGGCCGGGCAGGGCATGAAGGTGCAACGGCACCTCGACGACCATCCCGCGATAGGTATTGGCGACCGCGGGCGCGAAGATCGGCGCATGCGTCAGCGCGGCATGCTGCGTCATCTCGGCGATATGCTTGTGCGCAAGGCCCAGCGCATAGGCGCGGAACGCGGTCGGGGTGGCACCGGCCCCCTCGAACTCGGCGATCATCGCCTTGCCGCCGCCCGAATAGCCCGACGTCGCGTTGACGCTCAGCGGATGGCCCGCCGGCAGCAGCCCGGCCGCGACCAGCGGCGCGACGAGCGCGAGGAAGCCGGTCGGATAGCAGCCGGGGTTGGACACCCGCGTCGCCGCGGCGATCCGCGCCGCCTGGCCCGGCAGCTCGGCGAACCCATAGGTCCAGCCCGGCGCGACCCGGTGTGCGCTCGACGCGTCGATCACCCGCGTCCGGTCATTGTCGATCAGCGCGACCGCTTCGCGCGCGGCGTCGTCGGGCAGGCAGAGGATGACGAAATCGGCATCGTTGAGCGCCGCGCGGCGTGCCGCGGGATCCTTGCGGTTCGCCTCGTCGAGCAACGCGATCCGGATGTCGGACCGCCCGGCGAGCCGGTCGCGGATCTCGAGCCCGGTGGTGCCCGCCGCACCGTCGATGAAGACCGTCGCGGTCATGCCGCCACCGCCTTGCCGTCCGGCAGGTCGAGCGCGTCGATCTCGACATAGCCGACAAGGCCGTGCGGCTGCGCGACGCCCCAGGCGGACGATCCCGCAATCTCGAGCACTTCGATCGTGTCGCCGACTGCCAGCGCGGTGACCGGATCGCTGGCCGTGTCGCGGCCCGCGCGCAGCGTCGCGGTGCGCGCGACCAGCCGGATCATCGGCACCGCATAATGCGGCGCGAAGACATGCTCGGCAAGGCGGATGTCGGCAATGTCGCGGCGGACCGCGTGCGTGCGCAGGTCGAGATCGACCGAACGCCCGGTCAGCGCGAAACTCTGGCGACGCGAGTCGGCAGAATCACGCGGCTGAATGACGCCGTCAGGCTGTCGCGGCGCGGGGCGCGGCGTCGTTATCGCCGATGAACTGCCCGAATTCTTCAAGAAAATCTGCCCCTTCACTCGTCCGCGCGACGAAGATGTTGCGCTTGTCGCTATCGTCGCGTTGCCGGCGCAGATAGCCGAGGGCACCCAATCTGTTCAAGGCGCGCGTGACGACGGGCTTCGATACGTTCAGTGCACGCGCCAGACCGCGCACCGTATGCGGGCCGGGTTTGAGATAGACGAGCAGCAAAAGCGCCATCTGGCGATTGGTCAGATCCGGTTCACCCGAACGGACATAATCGACCAGAGCCGTCATCCACGTCGATAGAGTATTGACTGCCATTGATGCCACAGCGTTGATCCGCCATCTGAATTTCAGGGTCTACGTCCCGTTAAGGAACGTCATTACGCTGTCACAACGCCCGCCCGCACGGCTTGTTTCCGTGTGTTTCGGTGTCGTGTGCGATATCCGGAGCCCGGGATGCGGTTGATCGTTGCCGCCGGCTCGCCTATGTGCGCGGCTTCGTAAAGTTCCGGGGTTTTCCGCGCAATGTTCGCCTTCCTGCTTGTCATCCACGCGATCATCGCGGCCGCCCTCGTCACCGTGATCCTCATGCAGCGGTCGGAAGGCGGCGGTCTGGGCATGGGCGGCAGTCCCTCGGGGCTGATGTCGGCCCGCGGCGCCGCCGATTTCCTGACGCGCGCAACCGGCGTGCTCGGGACGATGTTCGTGCTGTTCTCGATCCTGCTCGCGATCCTCGCGGCGAATCACCGCAGCACCGACATCGACACGTCGCTCGCCCGCACGCCCGCCGCCGCCGCCACCGCGGTTCCGACCGCCGAGCCCAAGGGCGATGCGGCACCGTTCGCCGGTGGTGCAGAGAATGCCGGCGCCGCCGCACCGGCGCCTGCCGACAATGGCGCGGTCCCGCTCGCCCGCTAAACACTCCATTCGCCGACAAAAGCGCCCTGCGTGATCCGCGGGCGCTTGTCGTTCGTCCCCAACACACGCTACGAGACTCTTCCCATGGCTCGGTACATTTTCATCACCGGGGGCGTGGTATCGTCGCTCGGTAAAGGTCTGATGGCGGCATCGCTTGCCGCCCTCCTCCAGGCACGCGGCTACAGCGTCAGGATCCGGAAGTTCGATCCGTATCTGAACGTCGATCCCGGCACGATGTCGCCCTATCAGCACGGCGAGGTCTATGTGACCGACGACGGCGCCGAGACCGATCTCGACCTCGGTCACTATGAACGCTTCACCGGCGTGCCCTCGCGCCAGTCGGACAACGTCACCTCCGGCCGCATCTATCAGCAGATCATCGCCCGCGAACGCCGCGGCGACTATCTCGGCGCGACGGTGCAGGTCATCCCGCACGTCACCGACGCGATCAAGGCGTTCGCGCGCGCCGAGACCGACGATGTCGACTTCGTGCTCTGCGAGATCGGCGGCACCGTCGGCGACATCGAATCGCTCCCCTTCATCGAGGCGATTCGCCAGCTGAAGAACGAGGAAGGGCGCGGCAAGGCGATCAGTATCCACGTGACGCTCGTCCCCTATATCGCCGCCGCGGGCGAGCTGAAGACCAAGCCGACCCAGCATTCGGTCCGCGAACTCGCCGCGCTCGGCGTCCAGCCCGACGTGCTGGTCTGCCGCTGCGAACACCCGCTGCCGCCGTCGGAGCGCGCGAAGATCGCGCTGTTCTGCAACGTCCCCGCCAGCGCGGTCATCCCCGCGCTCGACGCGAAGAGCATCTATGCGGTGCCGCTCCAGTACCACGGCGAGGGCCTCGATATCGAGGTGCTGCGCGCGTTCGGGATCGAACCCGCCGCCGCGCCCGACCTGTCGCGCTGGACCGAGATCATGGACCGGCTGACCAATCCGCAGGGCGAGGTCACGATCGGCGTGGTCGGCAAATATGTCGGGCTGCAGGACGCCTACAAGTCGCTCAACGAGGCGCTGGTCCATGGCGGCATCGCCAACCGCGTCAAGGTCAACGTCCGCTGGATCGACGCCGAGCTATTCGAGAATGCCGAAAGCGACATCGCCGGCCAGCTCGAGCCCTGCGACGCGATCCTCGTCCCCGGTGCGTTCGGCGAACGCGGCGCGGAGGGCAAGATCGCCTCGGTCAAGTTCGCGCGCGAACGCAAGATCCCCTATTTCGGGATCTGCTTCGGGATGCAGATGGCGTGCGTCGAGGGCGCCCGCGGTCTCGGCGGCGTGCCCGATGCCTCGTCGACCGAATTCGGCCCGACCGACAAGCCGGTGGTCGGCATGATCACCGAATGGATGGGCCGCGAGGGTCTCGAGACGCGCGCGGCCGAGGGCGATCTCGGCGGCACGATGCGGCTCGGCGCCTATGACGCCAAGCTCGACGGCAACAGCGTCGTCGCGGCGATCTATGGCGGCACCGACATCTCGGAACGCCATCGTCACCGCTACGAGGTGAATACGGGCTACAAGGACGTGCTCGAACAGGGCGGTCTGGTCTTCTCGGGCATGTCGCCCGACGGCACGCTCCCCGAAATCGTCGAGCGTCCCGACCATCCCTGGTTCGTCGGCGTCCAGTTCCACCCCGAACTCAAAAGCAAACCCTTCGACCCGCACCCCCTGTTCGCCAGCTTCATCGAAGCCGCCGTAAAACAGAGCCGCCTCGTCTGACCCGACCGGGCGCCCTCACGGGCGCCCGCAAGGGCGAAATATCGATCACGCGAAGGCGCAAAGGCGCAAAGGGACCCAGAATCTTAGCGCCTTCGCGCCTTCGCGCGAACAAACCCTGCTCCGTCTGGTCCGAACAGAAGAATGTGTTCACGCGGAGACGCGGAGACGCGGAGTGCATTTTTGGCCTATCGCAGTCGGCCTCACTCCGGTTCGCGCAGGAATTCATGAGGGCCGCAACGCGGCCAAGAAAATCTCTGCGCCTCCGCGCGAACAAATTCTTCCAACTCCGAACCCCAGACACAAAAAAAGGCGCCCGGACCCAAAGGATCCGGACGCCCCACAGCGCTGATCAAAAATCAGGCAGCCTGATCGACAGCAACCGTATCGACCGCAGCCAGCGGCGCGCCGGTCTTGATCGCGATGCTCTTCGGCTTCATCGCCTCGGGCACCTCGCGGACCAGGTCGATCACCAGCAGCCCGTCGTTCAGCCGCGCATCCTCCACCAGCACGAAATCCGCCAGCTCGAACCGCCGCTCGAACGAGCGGTTGGCGATGCCGACATGGAGCAGCTGGCCCTCGGGCGCGCGCTCCTCCTTCTTGCCCGCGACCAGCAGCAGGTTCTGCTGCGCGGTGATCGCGATCTCGTCGCGCGAGAAGCCGGCGATCGCCAGCGTGATGCGGTAACGGTCCTGCGCGATCCGCTCGAGGTTGAACGGCGGGTAATTGTCGGACGTCGCGGCGCGCGCGTTCGTCTCGATCATGTCGAACAGCCGGTCGAACCCGACGGTCGAGCGGCGATAGGGGGTAAGGTCGAGTCGCATGGTCAAATCCTCGTCTTGAGCAATCCAACATCAGCCCTGGCCCGCCTGTGCGCGGCCCGGGCACACGGCCCATCAGGCGCCGTGCGGCAGTGATCTGGTCACCCCGAAAAAACCTTCAAGATCGCCCCGCGAAGATTTTTTCCGCGCCCCCGATAGCGCAGCTTTGCCCCCGCAAAGCCGTTCCAGATTGAAATCCCACCAAATCAATGGACTTTTAGTGCCAAGGTTCAAGGGAGACGATCATGGCCCATATTTTCGCGATGCTGGTCGCCGCGCAGGCGGCCGCATCACCGCTGCCCACACCCGCCGATCAGGCCGCACCCGCGCCGCAGGACACACAGCGCGACACCGGCCGGCTCGGCGCGGCACAGCAGGGCGGGGGAGACATCGTCGTCACCGCGCGCCGCCGTGCCGAGACGATCCAGAGCGTGCCGATCGCGATGTCGGTGATCGGCGGCCAGGCGATCGCCGACACCGGCGCGTACAACGTCAACCGCATCACGCAGCTTCAGCCGACGCTGCAATTCTACTCGACCAACCCGCGCAACTCCGCCGCCAACATCCGCGGGCTCGGCGCGCCGTTCGGCCTCACCAATGACGGCATCGAGCAGGGCGTCGGCATCTATGTCGACCAGGTCTATTACAGCCGCATCGCCTCGGCGACGTTCGACTTCACCGACACCGAACGGATCGAGATCCTGCGCGGGCCGCAGGGCACGCTCTACGGCAAGAACACCACCGCGGGCGCGATCAACATCTACACGCGCAAGCCCAGCTTCACCCCCGAGGCACGGATCGAGCTCACCACCGGCAATCTCCGCTTCGTCCAGGCCAAGGCGTCGGTGTCGGGCCCTCTCGTCGACGACCGGCTCGCGATCCGCCTGTCCTCGTCGATCACCCGGCGCGACGGCACGATCCGCAATCTCCGCACCGGCAAGGACGTCAACGCGCAGGACAATCAGAGCCTGCGCGGCCAGCTCTTCTGGCACGCGACCGGCAATCTCGATCTCACGCTGTCTGGTGATTATAATCACCAGAACCCCGATTGTTGCGCGCAGATCTTCGCACGCGTCGGCACCACGCAGCGGCCCGTGTCGCGGCAATATGACGCGCTCGCCGCCGCGCTCAACTACACCCCGCCGTCGCGCGACGCGTTCGACCGCGTGACCGATCTCGACACCCCGCTGCGCGCACGGCAGGAATTGGGCGGCGCCGCATTGCTCGCCGAATGGGATCTCGGACCCGTGTCGCTGACCTCGGTCTCCGCATGGCGCATCTGGGACTGGAAGCCGTCGAACGACCGCGACTTCATCGGCCTGCCGATCACCTCGGTCTCGGCGAACCCGTCGCAGCAAGAACAGGTCAGCCAGGAGGTCCGCCTCTCGTCGAACGGCCGCAACACGGTCGATTACGTTGCCGGGCTGTTCTACTTCCACCAGACGATCGACACGCAGGGGCTCCAGGTCCAGGGCGCCGCCGCCAGCCGCTACCTGCTCAACCCGACCAGCGCGAACGCGTCCAACCCCGCGGTGCTCGACGGCCTGACCGCGACCAACACGATCGGCTTCAAGAACACGTCGGCGGCCGGGTTCGGCAAGGTGACCTGGCACATCGCCGACACCCTCTCCTTCGCCCCCGGCCTGCGCGTCAATTACGACAAGAAGACCGGCTCCTACGTCTCGGTCGTGACGACAGGGGCGGGGGCGGGGGCAGGCGCGGTGCTCAACTGCTCGACGACCGCGCAGGCGGCCAGCTCGGTCACCCGCGACCGGTGCAGCACGCTCGCGCCCCAGGTCTACACCCCCGCCTTCGACGACTGGAACGTGTCGGGCGACGCGACGCTCGCCTATGACGTCGCCCAGGACATCCACGCCTATGCGACCTATGCGCGCAGCTATAAATCGGGCGGCATCAACCTGTCGGGGCTCCCGCTCGACGGCGCGAACAACCCGATCCTCGCCTCGGCGACGGTCAAGCCCGAGACCGTCAACCATTACGAACTCGGCCTCAAGACACAGTTTCTCGACCGCCGCGTGACGCTCAACCTCGCGGGCTTCTGGACCGAGATCAACGATTACCAGGCGACCGTCACCAACGGGCAGCTGGGCGTGCTGCGCGGCTATCTGGCGAATGCGGGCAAGGTGCGGACGCGCGGGTTCGAATTCGACTCGGCGTTCCGCCCGACGTCGCGCTTCAACCTCTACGTCAACGGCGCATATACCGACGCCAAATATGTCCGCTTCGTCGATGCGCCATGCCCGCCCGAGCTGTCGGGCGGCACCACCGCGACCGCAGGCCAGACGCCGAGCCCCGCCGGAACCCCGGGCGGGATCAGCCCGGCAAACTGCGACATATCGGGCCAGCGTCTGCCCGGCATCTCGAAATGGGCCTTTTCCTACGGCGCGGAATATGACCTGCCCGCACGGATCGGCGGTCTCGATGGCCAGGTGTATCTGGGCTATGACGGCAGCTACCGCTCGACCTTCTCGTCCAACCCGTCCGCCTCGGCCTATACGGACATCAAGGGCTATGCGCTCGGCAATGTCCGGCTGGGCTTCCGCGGCGAGGACCGGCTGAACGTCTTCGGCTGGGTCCGCAACGTCTTCGCCAAGGATTATTACGAATTGCTCGCGCTGCAATCGGGCAGCACGGGGCTGGTCGTCGGCCAGCCGGGTGATCCGCGCACCTACGGCGTCACGATCTCGCGCTCGTTCTGATACGGTTCACAAACGCTGCTCTACTCTATCTGCTATAAAGAGAGATCCGGGCGAAGGGTGAGAATTGGAAGCTCCCACTCTTCGTCCGGTGCCTGTTGCACTTCGGGGGTTCCGGGAGCGGCGAATAGTGTATTCGTTGTAAGGAAAATGGCCCGGACAAGCAAACGCCCGGACCGTTTCCGATCCGGGCGCCTGCGTGACGATCGCTCGTCAGCCCCCATTTTGTCGCTTCCGCTCTGCACCTTCGGTGCGGCGTCAAAGCATTCCCCGAACCACGGCCGTTGCCTGTGTCTCAGCGAGGTTTTTGCTAAGTAATTGCGTGGTGTTTGTCACCCTGTTTGCGGGGCGCGCCACACGATTGGCAGGGGGCTGTGTCGAATCCGCAACAGACCAATCCAGACGCGGCCATGGTTGCCTCGCGCGGGGCCGCGTCCTAGAGCCGATGGACATCTCTTCTAACGATCGAACCCCCGCACCCATGATCCTGTCACGCTATGAACGGATGATCGCCCGGCGCTATCTGCTGCCGGGCAAGGGCGAGGCGTTCATCTTCCTCGTCGCCTCGATCAGCCTCGTCGCCGTCATGCTCGGCGTCGCCGCGCTCGTCATCGTGATGAGCGTGATGAACGGTTTCCGCGCCGAGCTGTTCGACAAGATCGTCGGTCTCAACGGCCATGCGGTGGTCCAGCCGCTCGGCGGCCGGATGCCCGACTGGCGCGAGATCGTCGCACAGGCGCGCGCCACCCCCGGCGTCACCAGCGCGGTGCCGCTGATCGAACAGCCGCTCGCCGCCACCTATAACGGCCGCGCGGAGGCGGTGCTGGTCCGCGGCATGCGCGTCGACGACATCCGTCGCAATTCGACGATCCAGGACAAGGTGCTGATGGGGTCGCTCCAGTCGATCACGCAAGGGTCCGGCCGGATCGCGATCGGCTCGCGGCTCGCCGAGTCGCTCGGCGCGCAGGTCGGCTCGGACATCTCGCTGTTCAGCCCGCAGGGTCAGACCACGCCGTTCGGCACCGTCCCGCGCATCGTCAGCTACAAGGTCGGCGCGATCTTCGAGATCGGCGTCTACGACTATGACAAGGCGTATATCATCATGCCGATCGAGGATGCGCAGACGCTCCTCCTGATGGGTGACGCCGCGGGCATGGTCGAGCTGAAGACCGTCGATGCGGACAAGGTCGGCGAGATCCTGAGGCCGCTCGCCGAGAAGATCAGCGGCCGCGCGGTCATCCAGGACTGGCGGACGATGAACGCCCAGCTGTTCGAGGCTTTGGCGGTCGAGCGCGTCGCGATGTTCACCGTGCTGTCGATCATCATCCTTGTCGCGGTCTTCAACATCCTGTCGTCGCTGATCATGCTGGTCCGCGCCAAGACGCGCGACATCGCGATCCTGCGGACGATGGGCGCGACGCGCGGCGGGCTGATGCGGATCTTCATCGTCGTCGGCACGACGATCGGCGCGCTCGGCACGCTCGCCGGGCTCGGGCTCGGCTTCGTCTTCCTGTTCTACCGCCAGGGCGTGGTGAACTTCGTCCAGCTCGTGACGGGGCAGAATCTCTGGGATCCCTCGATCCGCTATCTGACCGAACTCCCGTCGAAGACCGATCCGGTCGAGATCATCGTGATCGCGCTGATGGCGCTGATCTTCAGCTTCCTCGCCACGCTCTATCCGGCCTGGAAGGCGGCGAGTACCGACCCCGTGCAGGTGCTGCGTTATGAATAATGGCCTTCCGATCGAGCGGCGCAGCGCGCAGGCGTACGACTATGTCCTGCAGACCAGCGGTCTGACCAAGAGCTTCACGCAGGGCGGCGCGACGATCGACGTGCTGCGCGGCATCGACCTCGGAATCGCGCCGGGCGAGATCGTCGCGCTGCTCGGCCCCTCGGGCTCGGGCAAGTCGACCCTGCTCCAGGCGGTCGGGCTGCTGGAAGGTGGCTTCCAGGGATCGATCAAGATCGCCGGTACCGAGGCGTCGAAGCTCAACGCGCATGAGCGCACGGTGGTGCGCCGCGACAGCCTCGGCTTCGTCTATCAGTTCCATCATCTCCTCCCCGATTTCAACGCGACCGAGAATGTCGTCCTGCCGCAGCTCGTCCACGGCGCGACGCGCGCACAGGCGGATGCGCGCGCGGCCGAACTCCTGACCCAGCTCGGGCTCGGCCACCGCCTCACGCACCGCCCCAGCCAGCTCTCGGGCGGCGAGCAGCAGCGCGTCGCGGTCGCCCGCGCGCTCGCCAACAAGCCCGCGCTCGTGCTGGCGGACGAGCCGACCGGCAATCTCGACGAGCATACCGCCGACATCGTCTTCGCCGAATTCGTCCGGCTGGTCCGCGAACAGGGCACAGCGGCGCTGGTCGCGACTCACAACGAGCGGCTCGCCGCGCGGATGGACCGCGTGTTCCGGCTGCACGAGGGCCGGCTGGCATGAGCGACCGGGCATGAGCTGGGACGCGACACCGACGCTCGTCGGGCGTCACGTCACGCTCCGCCCGCTCGTCGCGGCGGACAAGGACGCGCTGGTCGCCGCCGCGTCTGCGGATAATCTCTGGGACCTGTTCTACGCCAATGTCGCGCTGATGAAGGCGCCCGATCGCTGGCTCGCGGCGGCGTTCGAGCAGCAGGACTTTGGCCGCGCGCGGGTCTTTGCGGTGGTGGTGGACGGCATCGTCCGCGGCAGCACCCGCTTCATGCGGATGAGCGCGGCGAACCGGCGGCTCGAGATCGGCGGCACCTTCTACGCCACCGCGGTCCAGCGCACCGGCGTCAATACCGAGGCCAAGCGGATGCTGCTGACCCATGCGTTCGACACGCTCGGCTGCGAATGCGTCCAGATCCGCACCGACAGCCTCAACAAACGCTCACAGGCCGCGATCGAGCGGCTCGGCGCGAAACGCGACGGCGTGTTGCGCGGGCACCAGGTGATGGCCGACGGCCGCTTGCGCGACACCATCGTCTACAGCATTTTGGCGCACGAATGGCCGGGCGTCCGTCAGAACCTGACCTATCTGCTCGCCCGACACGAGGACCGCGCATGACCATCACCGACTTCACCGTGAAGGCCACCAACGGCACCCCCGCGTCGCTCGCGGCCTATGCCGGCAAGGTGCTGCTGATCGTCAACACCGCCTCCAAATGCGGCTTTACCCCGCAATATGAGGGGCTCGAGGCGCTCCACCGCGACTATGCCGATCGCGGCTTCGAGGTTCTCGCCTTCCCCTGCAACCAGTTCGGCGCGCAGGAACCCGGCGACGCGGCGGAGATCGCGAATTTCTGCACGCTCACCTACGACGTGACCTTCCCCGTCTTCGCGAAAGTCGACGTCAACGGCGGCGAAGCGGACCCGCTGTTCGACCGCCTGAAGTCGGACGCCCCCGGCGTGCTGGGGTCGAAAGCGATCAAATGGAACTTCACCAAGTTCCTGATCGACCGCGCCGGCAAGGTCGTCGACCGCTACGCCCCCACCACCAAACCCGCCGACATCCGCACCGACATCGAAAAACTGCTCTAGCGCGCCCTTCCTACCACCCCGGCGAAGGCCGGGGCCCAGCTGGAAAGGTCGCAGTAACGAAGCGTGGACCTCAGTCAGCAACGTCCCCCAACTGGGCCCCGGCCTCCGCCGGGGTGGTAACTGTAGGCAGCACCCGCACCACAAGACTGGTCCCCCGCAAAGGCAGGGACCCAGCCCGGACTCCCACCTCCT
>NZ_JPJC01000194.1:0-6701 GCF_000733135.1 Sphingomonas sp. FUKUSWIS1 | reverse complement strand
CGCCGGGGTGGTGCTTGTGGGGAGCACCCTCGCCACAAGGATGTTCCCCCTCGAAGGCGGCGGCCCAGACTGGAATCCCGCCTTCGCGGGAGAACAGCCTCGAACCAAAAACCCACACACACAGACTCAACTCATCGCGTCCCACCCCGCACCCCCCGCCATCGCGTCTGGTCGAATCACGCCGCAACGCCTACCTCTCACCCATGCATTCCGGTTACGTCCCGCTCCGCGTCTTTTCCTGCTACACCATGCTCGACGGCGCGATCGATCCTAAGGCGATCGCCAAGCAGGCGCGCGCGCTCGGCTTTCCCGCCGCCGCGCTGACCGACCGCAACGGCCTCTACGCCGCGATGGCCTATTCGGACGCCGCCAAGAAGGACGGCGTCCAGCCCGTCATCGGCGTGATGCTCGGCCTCAGCCGCCCCGACATGCCCGACGGCATCGCCACCCCGTTCGACTGGATCGCGCTCTACGCCCAGAACGCGAAGGGCTATGACAATCTCTGCGCGCTCGTCTCGATGGCGCATCTCGACCGCCCGATCGAGATGCCGGCGCATGTCGATTTCGCCGCGCTCGAACGCCATGCCGACGGGCTGATCGCGCTGACCGCGGGCGGCGAGGGCGGTCTCGCGCGGCTGTTCGCGGAGGGCCAGCCCGACCGCGCCCGCGCCTATCTCGACCGCCTCCAGCACCTGTTCGGCGACCGCCTCTACATCGAACTCTCACGCCGCGGCGACGCGACCGAGATCGCCGCCGAGGACGCGCTGATCGACATCGCCTACGACCGCAACCTGCCGCTCGTCGCGACCAACCCGTGCTGCTTCACCGAAAGTGCGTTCGGCGACGCGCACGACGCCATGCTCTGCATCGCGCACTCGACCTATGTCGAGACCGAGGACCGCATCCGCAGCTGCCCCGAAGCGTGGATGAAGCCCGCGCCGGTGATGCACGAGATGTTCGCCGACCTGCCCGAGGCGATCGCCAACACGCTCGTCGTAGCCCAGCGCTGCGCGGTCATGGCGCCCTACCGCAAGCCGATCCTCCCCAGCCTCGCCGGCGATATCGAGGGCGAGGCGAAACTGCTCCGCGACGACGCCGAGGCCGGGCTCGAGGCGCGTCTCGCGCGCATCACCGAACTGCACGGAGAGGCCGAGGACGGCTGGCGCGACGTCTATCGCGCGCGGCTCGCCTTCGAGGTCGACGTGATCGTCCAGATGGGCTTTCCCGGCTATTTCCTGATCGTCGCCGACTTCATCAAATGGGCGAAGGATCACGACATTCCGGTCGGTCCCGGCCGTGGCTCGGGCGCAGGCTCGGTCGTCGCCTGGGCGCTGACCATCACCGATCTCGATCCGATCAAGCTGGGGCTCCTGTTCGAACGCTTCCTGAACCCGGAACGCGTGTCGATGCCCGATTTCGACATCGACTTCTGCGAAACCCGCCGCGGCGAGGTGATCCGCTACGTCCAGGAGAAATACGGCCGCGATCAGGTCGCGCAGATCATCACCTTCGGTAAGCTGAAGGCGCGCGCGGTGCTGAAAGACACCGGCCGCGTGCTGCAGATGAGCTATGGCCAGATCGACCGGCTCGCAAAGCTCGTCCCCAACCACCCGACCGATCCCTGGACGCTCGAGCGCGCGCTGAATGGCGTCGGCGAGCTCGCCAAGGAATATGCCAACGACAATGGCGTGCGAAAGCTGCTCGATCTGGCGATGAAGCTGGAGGGGCTGCCGCGCCACTCGTCGACTCACGCCGCCGGCGTGGTGATCGGCGACCGGCCCTTGGCCCAGCTCGTCCCCCTCTACCGTGATCCGCGTTCGGACATGCCCGTCACGCAGTTCGACATGAAATATGTCGAGGGCGCGGGCCTCGTGAAGTTCGACTTTCTCGGGCTGAAGACGCTCTCGGTGCTCCAGAAGGGCGTGCAATTGCTCGCCAAGCGCGGGATCAAGGTCGATCTCGACGCGCTCGAATGGGACGATGCCGGCGTCTACGCGCTGCTCCAGAAGGGCGACACGGTTGGCGTGTTCCAGCTCGAATCGGAAGGCATGCGCCGCACGCTGTCCGCGGTCCGCCCGTCCAATTTCGGCGACATCATCGCGCTCGTCTCGCTCTACCGACCGGGCCCGATGGACAATATCCCGTCCTTCGGCCGCCGCAAGAACGGCACCGAGACGATCGAATATCCGCACCCCGCGCTCGAATCGATCCTGTCGGAGACCTACGGGATCTTTGTCTACCAGGAACAGGTCATGCAGGCCGCGCAGATCCTCGCGGGCTTCTCGCTCGGCGGCGCCGATCTGCTGCGCCGCGCGATGGGCAAGAAGATCAAGGCCGAGATGGACGCACAGCGCGCGATCTTCGTCGAGGGCTGCGCGAAGGTGAACAATATTCCCAAGGCCAAGGCCAACGAGCTGTTCGACTTGATCGACAAGTTCGCCGGCTACGGCTTCAACAAGAGCCACGCCGCCGCCTATGCGCTGCTCGCCTATCAGACCGCGTGGCTGAAGGCGCACCACCCGCACGAATTCTTCGCTGCGTCGATGTGCTACGACCTGCACCAGACCGACAAGCTCGCGATCTTCACCGACGACATGCGCCGCCTCGGCATCGCCACGCTGCCGCCCTGCATCAATGCGAGCCAGGCCGAGTTCGACGTCGAGGTGAAGGACGGCGAACCCGCGGTGCGCTACGCGCTTGGCGCGCTCAAGTCGGTCGGCGAAGGCGCGATGGAGAAGCTCATCGTCGAGCGCGTCCAGAACGGCCCGTTCGCCGGGCTCGACGATCTCGCCAAGCGCGTCGACCCGCGCCTGCTCAACAAGCGCCAGCTCGAGACGCTCGCCGCCGCGGGCGCGTTCGACGGGTTCGAGCCCAACCGCGCCGGCATCCACGCCACCGCCGAGACGATCCTCGCGATCGCCGCACGCACCCACGCCGCCAAGACCAGCGGGCAGGGCGGTCTGTTCGGCGACGCGGAACCCGCGGGCGACGCGATCAAGCTGCCGCCCTCGGTGCGCTGGACGCTCAGCCAGCGGATGGATCAGGAGAAGGAGGCGTTCGGCTTCTATTTCTCCGCGCACCCGGTCGACCGCCACCGCCACATCGCCAACAGCCACGGCGCGCGCGCTTATACCGCCTTGTCGGAGCTCAACATCCCCGACGACGGCAGCCGCGCCGGCGCGACGATGGCGGTGCTGGTCGAGGATGCGCGCTACCGCACGTCGGCGCGCGGCAAGCGCTTCATGATGGCGCAATGCTCGGACGCCAGCGGCCAGTTCATGGCGACCTGTTTCGACGATCAGGTCTCGAAGGATCTCGAGGATGCCGCCAAGGCAGGCGGCTGCGGCCTCATCACCGTCGAGCTCGACCGCAAGCCCGGCGAGGACACGCCGCGCGTCAGTATCAAGCGGATCCAGCCGTTCGAGGGGCTCGCCAACATCGCGCGCTTCCAGGTCGTCGTGACCATCTCGGACATGGCCGCCTTCGCCGGGCTCGCGTCCTTGCTCGCCGATCACCGCGGCGCGCGCGGCGAGGTCCGCGTCCGCGCGATGCTCCCCGACGGCGAGGTCAGCATCCTGCTCGGCCGCGATTTCCTGCTCGACGGCGAGCTTGCAGAGCACATCGAGTCGTTGCACGGTGTGACAAAGGTGGAGCTCAAGACCTCGGAAACGCGGCTGGCTCTCGTCGGATAACGGCTTGGGCCAAATGCTTGGGAGAGCGAGAATGCTGGGTGGAATGCAGGACTTTGAGCTTCGCGTCCCCCGGCTGATCGACCATGCCGCGCGCGAGCATGGCCGCCGCGAGATCGTCAGCTACTGGGCAGACGGCCGCGAGACCCGCACCGACTGGTCCGGGATCGCACGCGACGCGAAGAAACTTGCCCAAGCGCTTGAGAAGCTTGGTGTCCGTCCCGGTGACCGGGTCGCGACGCTGGCCATGAACCACGCGCACCACCTGATCGCCTGGTATGGCACGATCGGGATGGGCGGGGTGATCCACACGATCAACCCGCGGCTGTTCGACGAACAGCTCGTCTATATCGCCAACCACGCCGAAGACCGGGTGATGCTCTACGACAAGGCGTTCCAGCCCATTGTCGACCGGCTGCGCGGCCAATGGTCGAGCATCCGCCATTATGTCTGTTTCGACGATCTCGGCCCCGACGGCTTCCGCGCGCTGCTCGACGAGCAGGATGGCGACTATGCCTGGGTCGAGGGGCCGGAGCGCGATCCGTGCATGCTCTGCTATACCAGCGGCACCACCGGCAATCCCAAGGGCGTGCTCTACACGCACCGCTCGACGCTGATCCACGCGATGGCGGAGGTCGCGCCCTGGGTGTTCGATCTGTCCCCCAGCGCGGTCGTGCTGCCCGTCGTGCCGATGTTCCACGCCGCCGCCTGGGGGCTGCCCTTCGCCTGCGCGCTGTCGGGGGCGAAGGTCGTCTATTCGGCGATCAACGATCCCGGCGTGCTGTGCCGGCTGATGAACCAGGAGCATGTCACGCATTCGGCGGGCGTGCCGACCGTCTGGCTCGCGCTGTTCGGGCATATCGACGCCACCGGCGAGGCGCCCGAGCATCTGAAGCTGGTGACGATCGGCGGCGCGGCGGCCCCGCGCGCGATGATCGACCGGATCATGACCATGGGCGCGTCGGTCAAGCACCTCTGGGGCATGACCGAGACCTCGCCGATCGGCACCGCGGGCTTCGCGCCGCCGCACTGGGACATGATGACGCATGACGAGAAGCTTGATCTCGTCACCAAGCAGGGCAGCGTCCCCTTCGGCATCGAACTGCGCATCATCGACGATCAGGGGCAGGTGCTGCCGCGCGACGGCTCGATCGCCGGCTCGCTCCAGGTCCGCGGGCCCTGGGTGGTGCAGCGCTATTTCGGCGCGGACAGCGACGCGGTCGATGCGGAGGGCTGGTTCGACACCGGCGACGTCGCGATGCTCCACACCGACGGCACGATGCAGATTACCGACCGGTCGAAGGACGTCATCAAGTCGGGCGGTGAATGGATCAGCTCGGTCGATCTCGAAAACGCCGCGATCGGCTGCCCCGGCGTCGCGGAGGCCGCCGCGATCGGCATCCACCACCCCAAATGGGACGAGCGCCCGCTGCTGATCGTCGTCCGCAAACCCGGCAGCACCGTCACCGACACCGCGATCCGCGATCACCTGGCGCAGCACGTCGCCAAATGGTGGCTCCCCGACGCGATCGTCTTCGTCGACGAACTGCCCCACACCGCGACGGGAAAACTCCTGAAGACCGCACTGCGCGAACGGTTCAGGGACTTCACCCTCACCGACGCGTGACGCCCCGCGCTAGACCTTCCGCGGCGTCCGCTTGGCCTTGCGGACCCGCGGCTCGACCAGCATGTCCGCCGCCGCCTTGATCTCCTGCCGCAGTTCGTCGCGCTTCTCGTGGATCGACGCGATCACCGGCCCCATCGCGACGCCCAGGTCGACCAGCACCGCCTCCGCCAGCTGCAGCGAGCTCTCCAGCGTCTCGGGCACCGCATCGGTCACGCCTGCGCGGTACAGCTCGGCGGCATGCGCGGTATCGCGCGCGCGCGCGACGATCGGCAAATTGGGCGCCAGCAGCCGCACCCGCCGCGCCAGCCGCACGGTCAGCACCGGGTCGTCCATCGTCAGGATCAGTGCCTTGGCGGTATCCAGTTTCAGCCGGTCGACCAGTTCGAGCCGCGCGACGTCGCCGAACAGCACCGGATGCCCCTGCGCCCGCGCGGCCTCGACCGAATCGATATCCGCCTCGACCGCGACATAGCGCTGGCCGTGCACCGCGAGCATGTCCGCGACCATCCGCCCGACCCGGCCGAAGCCGATCACGACCGTCCCCGGCCCCTCCTCGTCGATCTCGACATCGCCCGCATCCGCGGTCGACCGGCTTTCCAGCTGACGCGACACGGTGCGGCCGAGCTTGGCGAGCAGCGGCGTGATCGTCAGCCCGATCGCGGTCACCGTCTGCCAGAAGCTCGCGGTCGACGGCAGGATCAGCTGCGCCTGCGCCGCGGTCGCCAGCACGATCAGCGTCGTCTCGGACGGGCTCCCCATCAGCAGCCCGGTCTCCGCCGCCACCCCGCGCCGCGAATTGGCGACGCGCAGGAACAGGAACGTCACGACCGCCTTGGTCGCCACCACCCCGGTCACCGCGAGCAGCAGCGACGGCCAGTTCTGCGCGATCAGCCGCAGGTCCAGGCTCATCCCCACCGTGATCAGGAACACGCCCAGCGCCAGCCCCTTGAACGGCGCGGTGATCACCTCGACCTCGCTGTGATATTCGGTTTCCGCGATCAGCAGCCCGGCGAGCAGCGCGCCGACGATCGGCGACAGCCCCGCCGCGGTCGTCGCGACGCTCGCCACGATCACCACCAGCAGCGACGCCGCCAGGAATAGTTCGGGGCTCTTGGTCCGCGCCGCCTGCCCGAACAGCCGCGGCAGGATCAGCCGCCCGCCGACATACATCGCCACGACCGTGGCCGCGCCGCGCAAGGCGACGCCTGCCAGATTGCTCCACCCGTCCGCGGTCGCGGTCGGGGCGAGCGCGCCCAGCACGAAGATCAGCGGCACCAGCGCCAGATCCTCGAACAACAGCATCGCAAACGCCCCGCGCCCGACCGCGCCGGTCGTCCCGACCAGCGGCAGCACCAGCGCGGTCGACGACAGCGCCAGCGCAAAGC
>NZ_JPJC01000193.1:0-3059 GCF_000733135.1 Sphingomonas sp. FUKUSWIS1 | reverse complement strand
GGTGCCGCCGCGGGCGGCTTGGCGCGGGACGCGGGCCGCGTCCCCGATTGGCCGATGGCAGGGATCGCCAGGCACAGCACGAGCGACAGGAAGACGGGAGCGCCGAGCGCGCGGGGGGTAAACGCCATGCCGTCCTGTAGCGCCCCCGGCCGCCGACCGCCAGCGCCGTGCCCGTCGCGCGCGCCGCGCCATCATTTCGTCCCATAGCCGCGCTATCTCAATCACCTGCAAGCGCGGATACGGGCGCGCGGTACGAGCGAACGACGAAGAGTGGAGTGCGAATGCAAGCCGAAGTCAGGGCGAAGACCGGGACCGCGACGGGTCCGGCAATGTGGCGAAATTCTGGTCGTGATCACCGCAGCACCCCCCACCGCACCCCCGATCTGACCGTCATTTCGGGCGCGCCCCGGCCCGGCGCGCCGCTCGCGGCGGAACCCGGCCGGCCGCTGATCATCCGCGTCGGCAAGCATCTGCGCGGCGTGTTCGACCGGCTGATCGCAAGTTCGTCGCTCGTCTCGAACGACCCGGTGCTCGACGTCCGCGACTTCGCCTGGACGCAGCTGCTGCGCGAGCATTGGCGCGATATCCGTGACGAGGCGGTCGCGGTCGCCTTGCGCGGCGAGGCCTCGCCCAGCCTCGCGACGATCTCGCCCGATCACCGCGCGATCGCCGAGATCAACAAGTGGCGCTCGTTCTTCCTCTGGGGCTATGGCTATCCGATCGACGAGAATCTGGTGCGCTGCCCGCGCACGCGCGATCTCGTCGCGCAGATCCCGGGGCTCAACAGCGCCTTCTTCTCGATCCTCGCGCCGGGCACGCACATCCCCGAGCATCGCGGCGTGACCAAGGGGCTGATCACCTGTCACCTCGGCCTGATCGTGCCGCGCGACGGCGACGTCCGGATGCGCGTCCACGACCGCACCGTGCGCTGGTCGGAGGGCGAGACGCTGGTGTTCGACGACACCTACGACCACGCGGTCTGGAACGACACGAGCGGCACGCGCGTCGTCCTGCTCATCCAGTTCGAGCGCCCGCTGCGCAATCCGGGCAAGTGGATCGCCGACGCCTTCCTGAACGTCGTCCGCCGCTCCGCCTTCGTCCAGGACGCGGTCCGCAACATCAGCGACTGGAACGCCGCGGTGAAACAGCTCGACGTCTGACGGCATCCGGCCGCTCAAACGCTATGCCGGTGCCAAGGAAGAGTTTGCTTGATCCCTCCGCCCCCCGTCGCCACATGCACCCCATGCTGATCGAAACGGAATCCACCCCGAACCCCGCGACGTTGAAGTTCCTGCCGGGACGCACCGTCATGGAGTCCGGCACCCGCGACTTCGCCACCCCCGAGGAGGCCGAGGCGAGTTCGCTCGCCGATGCGATCTTCCGGCTCGGCGACGTGACCGGCGTGTTCTTCGGGCGCGACTTCGTCTCGGTGACCGCCGCGCCCGGCGTCGCCTGGTCGGATCTGAAGCCCGACGTGCTGGCGATCATGCTCGACCACTTCTCCGCCGCGATGCCGCTGTTCCGCCCCGCGAGCGCAGGCTTCTCGGTGCCGTCCGACGATACCGTGCTGACCGACGACCCCGCCGATGCCGATATCGTCGCGCAGATCCGTGACCTGATCGAGACGCGCGTCCGCCCCGCGGTCGCCAATGACGGCGGCGACATCGTCTATCGCGGCTTCGACAAGGGCAAGGTGTTCCTCCAGCTCCAAGGCGCGTGCGCCGGCTGCCCCTCGTCGAGCGCGACGCTCAAGAACGGCATCGAGCAGCTGCTGAAATACTACGTCCCCGAAGTCACCGAAGTGCGCGCCGTCTGATGACCCCGCGCGGTCCGCAGCCCGACGCCGTGCTCGACGCGATCTTCCGCGAGGCGCGCAGCTATAACGGCTATACCGATCGCCCGGTCGCGACGGCCGATCTGCATGCGATCTGGGACCTGATGAAATGGGGTCCGACGTCCGCCAACCAGCTGCCCGCGCGGCTGGTCTGGTGCGTCAGCGACGAGTCCAAGCAGAAGCTTGCCGACGCGTGCAGCGCGCAGAACCAGCCCAAGATCCTGAACGCCCCCGTCTCGGTGATCATCGGCATGGACACTGACTTCCACGAGCATCTACCCGAGCTGTTCCCGCACGCCGATGCGAAGTCCTGGTTCACGGGCAGCGCCGAACTGCGCGCGGCATCCGCGTTCCGCAATTCGACGCTGCAGGGCGCCTATTTCATCATCGCCGCGCGGATGCTCGGGCTCGATACCGGGCCGATGTCGGGGTTCGACGCGGACAAGGTCGATGCCGCGTTCTTCGCCGACACGCCTGCGGTCCGCACCAATTTCATCGCGACGCTCGGCTATGGCGACCCCGCGACGATCTTCGCCAGGTCGCCACGCCCCGACTTCGCGAAGTTCAACAGCATCGCCTGACATGACGCCCTCTTCCCGGAGGGGAGAGGGACTAAAGATATGCGCACGCTGATCATAGAGACGTCCACCGCCGCCTGTTCGGTCGCGCTCGCTGATGACGGCGTGATCGTCGCGCGGACGCATGACGTCGTCGGGCGCGGCCATGCCGAACGGCTCGTGCCGATGATCGCCGCGCTGCCCGGCGGCGGCCGCGCCGACCGCATCCTCGTTGATGTCGGCCCCGGCAGCTTCACCGGCGTCCGCGTCGGCATCGCCGCCGCGCGCGGCCTCGCGCTCGGCTGGTCGGCGACGGTCACCGGCTTCTCGTCGCTGCCTTTGGTCGCCGCGGCGGGATTCGACGATCGCTTAACCGATGATATTGCAGTAGTTTTAGAGGGCGGGCATGGCGAGGTCTTCATGCAGTGCTTTGCCGCCGATCTGTCGCCGCGCACCGACATGGTGTCGCTGAAGCCCGACGCGGCGCTCGCGGCGCTGGCGGGGCGGCGCGCGGTCGGCAATGGCGTGCGCTGGCTTGCCGCACTCGCCGATGATCTCGACCTGACCGAGGCGCTGCCCGATGCGGGCGCCGCGATCCTGTTGCCCGAGACACTCACCGCGCTGCCGCCCGTCCCGATCTACGGCCGCGCGCCCGATGCGAAGCCCGC
>NZ_JPJC01000192.1:0-4354 GCF_000733135.1 Sphingomonas sp. FUKUSWIS1 | reverse complement strand
CGCCCGCCCGCCCCCGCCCGAGAATCCGCCACGTCCGTCGGCGCACAGATCGGCGATCCGTGCTGGCTGGCCCATCGTTACGATCCGGACCATGATGCGGTACATTTCATCGCGGCGGACCGGGCGCAGCGTGGCGTGGCGACCTTCCTCACCGACGAGTATATGCCGTCGTCGGCCACGCCGATCGTGGTGCCACGACGCGACGCCGTCGCGGCCGCCCCGCCCGCTGCATCGGTTCATTTCATTTTCCACTCGGCCTATTGCTGTTCGACGATGCTGGCGCAGGCACTCGACATGCCGGGCTTCGCCACCGCGCTGAAAGAGCCGGTAATTCTCAACGATCTCGTCGGCTGGCGTCACCGCGGCGGTCATCCCGCGCGCGTCGGTGAGGTCCTTGATACGACGCTGAGACTGCTTGGCCGCGCCTTCGAATCCGGCGAGGCGGTGGTGATCAAGCCCTCCAACGTCGTCAACGCCCTCGCGCCTGCGATGCTGGCGATGCGGCCACAGGCCCGCGCCGTGCTGCTCTACGCGCCGTTGCGCATCTATCTGACGTCGATCGCACGAAAGGGCATGTGGGGCCGGCTTTGGGTGCGCGAGCTTCTCGCCAAGCAGCTCGCCGACGGCATCGTTGATCTGGGCCTCACGCCCGAGGATATCTTCAGGCTGACCGATCTGCAGGCGGCAGCGGTAGGGTGGATCGCGCAGGCGGATCTGTTCGCTGGCCTGGTCGCCCGCTTTCCGGACCGCGTCAGAACGTTGCAGAGCGAAACTTTGCTCGCCAACCCCTTCGCCGCGGTGACTGCTCTGGCACGATTCTATGCGCTGCCCGGCGATCCGGCGACCGTGCAGGCGCTGCTCGACGGCCCTGCTTTTGCGCGCAATGCCAAGGACGGCAAGACCTATGGCGCGGCGGACAGGGCACGCGAGCACGAGACCGGCGCGGCACTCCACGCCGACGAGATCGACAAGGTGGTCATCTGGGCAGAGGCGGTCGCACGCACCGCCGGCGTCGCGCTTGATCCCCCGGCGCCCCTGCTGGGCTAGGTGCTCGTCCCGCCACCACGCGCAGCCGATAGGTTCGCGGTCGAGCCCGGACAAAAAAAGGGGCGGTTCCGAAGAACCGCCCCAATCCAGACCGAGATGGCCTGACCCTAGAAGTGCAGGTTCGCACCGATCGCAAAGCGGCGGCCCAGTGCGTCATACGTCGACGGATAGGTGTTGCCGCTGTTGAAGCTCGTCGAACCCACCGTCGACCCGACGAGCGGCGGCTGCTTGTCGAACAGATTCTGTACCGTGACGGTCAGGTCGAAATTCTCGGCAATGCCGATCCGGGTCGACAGGTCGATATAGTCGTAGGACGGGATCCGCGTGAAATCCGCAGACTGGCCGGCGAGAGCGCCACCGGTGAGCGTACCACTAAACGCCGCCCCGTTACCGTTGACGACATCGTCCGGCTCCTGCTGGACGTTATCGATGTGACGCCACAGCACCGAAACGTCGATGTTGTCGACGAAGGTGAACGTCGCCCGAGTGTTCCAGGTGAATTCGGGCTGGATCGAGCCCGAGCCCCCAGCCGCAGCGCTGGCCGCGCCGCCGCAGTTGACCGAATAATAGCCGATGCACTCACGATTGATGAGCCCCGGTGCGGCTTGGAAGGTCGCAGAGTTCGACCAGTTGCCCTGGAACGACAGGCCCAGTTTGACACCCTGAGTCAGCGGCGTGCGATAGTTGATCGCGAGATCGATACCATCGGTCTTGACGGTGCCAAGGTTCGAGATTGCAGCCAGCAGACCCCGCGTGGTTGCCGGATCGCCGTCGAGGCCGCCCGTGACCGGGTTTCGCGAGATCGCGAGGCAGGCCGGGCTGGTGGCGCTCGCCGCGGTGATGGTGTCGAAGCAGTTGGAGATGATATCGCCCGGCGCGAACTGCGAAATCGCGCCCTTGATCTTGATGTTGTAGTAATCGACGTTGATCGAAAGGCCGGGAATGATCTGCTGCGGCTGGATGACGAGGCCGAGCGTGTAGCTGTCCGACTTTTCCGGACGCAGGTCGAGGTTACCGCCGGACGTGATGTTCGCCTGACCCGCAGTCGGAACCGCAATGAGGCCGATGGTCGAGGCCGGCGCGCCCTGCGCGAGACAGACGGCGCGCAGATTGGCATCGTTGACCGGCGCTGCACCGGCGCAACGATCGGTCGCCAGGTTGGTCAGACCCGTATTCACAGGCGAAAACAGCTCGCTGATCGTCGGTGCGCGGACGGCACGCTGGTAGCTGCCGCGAACCTTCAGGCCCGTGACAGGCTCCCAGCTGCCGCCGCCCTTGTAGGTGGTCGTGTTGTACGAGGGCGAGTTGGCCGCGAACACCTTGTAGTGCGAGTAGCGGACGCCCGCTTCGAGCGTCAGGCTCTGGAAGAACGGACGATCCTGGACGAGCGGTGCGATGAGCTCGCCAAAGCCTTCGCTGACTTCATAGCCACCGTCGATGTTCGGCGCGGCGCCACCGGCGCCACCGAGTTCGCCAGCGGTCTGTGCCAGCGTATCCGAACGCTGCGACGCACGGTACTTGCGATACTCCGCACCGGCCGCGAAACCGATCGAGTCGCTTGCGAACGGCGAGGCAAAGCCGAAATCACCGTTGAGAACCGCGCGGGCCTGCGCCAGCGAGGTACGAACGGTCGTCGTGCTCTCACCCGTGATATACGAGGTCATATCGGGGGTGATCGAACCGTCGGCACCGAAGACGTTGAGCGGAACGCAGCCGGTTCCCGCGTCGATCGCCGCACCGCCGGGCGCACCGCCAAGGCAGCTCGTGGTGTTGGTTGCATAGACCGCGGACCGTACGCGCGACGTCAGGACATAGCCCTGCAGCGTCTGCGTATTCTCCGATTCACCGTAACCGCCCGAGACGTCGAGCTTGATACCCTCGGTCAGCCCAACCTTCACGCCGGCACGATAATCGAAGATCGTCGTCTGGAAGTTCGAGATGCGCGGCCCGACCTCGGTCGTCCGGCGCGACAGGTTTGTCGTGATCGTGCGGAAGTTCGGGTTTGCCGTCGTCACGCCGCCCACGGTGACGGTAGGGCTGGTCGCGGCTGCGGCGAGGTCGCACTGCGCCTGGGTGATGCTGGCGGCGGCGCAGAACTGATTCCGCGCACCGGCCGGCAGATAGGGGTTCGACAACGGCACGACGATCGACGAGTTGAACACACCCGACGGCGCGATGATCGTGTCGACGGTGTTCTTCGAGAACAGGCCGCGCGTATAGATTTCGACGCTGTCCGACACTTCGTAATGGCCGGCGCCATACATGTTGAACCGCTCGAACGGCGTCTGGAAGATGTTGTACGGGTTGAAGTTGAACGGAATGACCGCCGTCGTCAGCGAACCCGTGGCCGGGTTGATCTGGCGACGACCGCCAAGCGTGAAGACCGATGGGACCGTCGTGCCCGAGCCGCTGCTCGCGCCCGAGAACGAGTCGTAATTCTGCACCGAATAGTCGCGCTCGCCCTGATAGACGGGATCCGACTGCTGGTACCCGACCGAGAAGACCGCGTTACCGCGGCCATCGTCGAAATTGGCGCCGATCGTGATGTCGCCGCGGAAATAGGCACCATCGCCACGCTCGGTGATCTGGTTCGAGACCGAGGCGTCGATGCCCGAGAAATCCGACCGCGTGATGAAGTTGACGACGCCCGACACGGCGTCTGCGCCGTAGGTGGTCGCTGCGCCGCCGGTCAGCGTGTCGACCCGCTCGACCAGTGCGAGCGGAATGTTGTTGAGATCGACGCGACCGAGCAGACCCGAGGGTGCGATGCGGTTGCCGTCGAGCAGGACGACGTTGCGGAACGAGCCGAGGCCGCGAAGATCGACATAGGACGCGCCGCCGTTACCGTTGTTGACGGCCGAACCGATGCTCGGCGTCGCACCGGGCAGCGTACGCAGAATGTCTTCGGCGGTGTTCGACTGGCGAAGCTTGATTTCCTCCTGGCCGATGACAGTCACTGGCGATGAGGCGATCAGCGCGGGATTCTTGATCAGCGAGCCGGTGACGACGATGTCACCCTGGCTGTTCTCCGTGCTCGGCGCGGCTTCCGACGTCGTCATGCCGACCTCGCCCTGGGCGTTGGCGCCCGGCGTGGTCGACTGAGTCGCGGTCGCGCCCCCGGCGCGAATCCCCGAATTGTCCCCCTGGACCTGCGCGAGGGCTGGCGTGGCGAACGTCGTCGCCCCCATCAGCAACGTGGTCGCAAGCAAATGGGCGCGAGCTGCAGATGTCATAAATACCCGAGACTGTTGAAAAACGCGTGCTTGCGACGACGAGGAAGGCGTGATTCACTCCTGCCAGGCGGCGG
>NZ_JPJC01000191.1:0-1500 GCF_000733135.1 Sphingomonas sp. FUKUSWIS1 | reverse complement strand
CGAGACTGTTGAAAAACGCGTGCTTGCGACGACGAGGAAGGCGTGATTCACTCCTGCCAGGCGGCGGGAGTATGGACATGATGGGTCGGCAGGTGGCGCAAGGCGCGCTGTTCTACGGTTTCCGGCTCGACGATCATGTGCCTGCCGACCACCTTCTCCGGCGCATCGACGGCGTGCTGGACCTCGGCTTCGTGCGTGAGGCGCTGGCAGCGAGCTACAGCGCGAGCGGTCGACCCTCGATCGATCCGGAGCTGATGCTCAGGATGCTGCTTGTCGGCTACCTGTTCGGCATCCGCTCGGAACGGCGCCTGTGCGAGGAAGTGCATCTCAACCTCGCTTATCGCTGGTTCTGCCGGCTCGATCTGGGCGACCGAGTGCCCGACCATTCCACCTTCTCCAAGAACCGGCACGGCCGCTTCCGCGCCTGCGACTTACATCGTCTGCTATTCGAGCAGGTAGTCGCGCGGTGCGCCGCGGCCGGGCTGGTAACGGGGCGCGACTTGGCGGTGGACGGCAGCACGATCATGGCCGACGCCAGCCGCGAGAAGAAGCTGAAGGGGGCCGTCGCCGCAGACGAGCTTCGTGCCGGGGAAAGCATATCGCGACCCGTCGCCGAATATCTGGCGGCGCTCGATGCCGCGTTGCCGCCGGACCCCGACGAACCAGCGCCCGTCGATCCGACCAGCATCTCGCCGACCGACCCGCAGGCGGCGCTGACCTGCAAGCACGGACCGGCGCGCTACGCATACGCCATTAACCCCCTGCTCGACCTCGACACCGACTGCATCCTCGACGTGGAGGCGACGCCCGCCCGCTTCGCAGCCGAGGTGGCGGCGACCCGGACGCTGGTGTCACGCGCCGGCACCAGGCTGGGCATCGAACCCGAGAGCCTCGCGGCTGACAAAGCATATGGCAGCGGCCCGTTGCTCGGCTGGCTAATCGACCGGAAAATTACCCCGTACATCCCGGTCATCGACCGCAGCCGCCAACGCGACGCCTTCTTCACCCGTGATGCTTTTCGCTATGACCGCGAGGCCGATACCTATCGCTGCCCGGCCGATAAGCCGCTCGGCTATTGCGGCACCAAACGCGCCAACCAAGTTCGCGTATACCGAAGCCATGTTGCCGATTGTGCTGGCTGCGAACTGAAGCCCCGATGCACCGTCAGCCGGAAACGCAGCATCACCCGCCTCGTCAGCGAGGATGCCCGCGATGCCGCGCGCGCCCTTGCCGGCACCGACGCCTATGTGCACGCGCGGCGTCGAAGAAAGCGGATCGAGCGCGTGTTCGGCCACCTGAAACGCAACTTGGGGCTACGAACGCTCAAGCTGAGAGGCCTCGCCGGAGCAGCTGAGGAGTTCTCCATGGCTGCCGCGGCATACAACCTCCAGCTGCTGGCCCGGCAGGCCGCGCCGGCCTGATACGCGGCGCATCCTCCGGTGCCCGGCGTCACCTGTCATCCACCACGCTGATCCCACGCGATCCTTTTTCAACAGTCTC
>NZ_JPJC01000190.1:31581-43292 GCF_000733135.1 Sphingomonas sp. FUKUSWIS1 | reverse complement strand
TCGCCGCCCGCGCCGAACACGACGATCAGCCGCCCGCCCGCATGCGGCTTGAGCGCGGCGATCGCCGCCTCCAGCGCGTCGGGGGTATGCGCATAGTCGACATAGACCGGCGCACCCGAGCGCGCGATCACCGCACGCTCGAGCCGCCCGCGCACGGGCTGCAACCGCGCCAGATTGGCGATGGTCGTCGCGATATCGCCCCCGGTCGCGATCACCAGCCCCGCCGACACCAGCGCATTGGCTGCCTGATATCCGCCGATCAGCGGCAGCGTCACGCGGTAGGTCTGCCCGCCCGCCTCGATCGTCAGCCCCTGCCCCAGCAGCGTGGGATCGCGATCAACCAGTCGCAGCGTATCGCCGCGCGTGCCGACGGTCACGAGCCGGTTACCGCGCTCCCGCGCGAGGTCGATGACCCGCGCCGCCTGCGGATCGTCGGCCCACACCACCGCCGCGCCATCCGGGCGCAGTACTTCCGAAAACAGCCGGATCTTGGCGGTGAAATAGGCCGCCATATCGCCGTGATAATCGAGATGGTCGCGGCTGAGATTGGTGAAGGCGGCCGCCGATACGGGCAGTCCCTCGGTGCGATACTGGGTCAGCCCGTGGCTCGATGCCTCGAACGCGAGATGCGTCACGCCTTCGCGCTCGAGCCCGGCGACGTTCGACAGGAAGGTGACGGCGTCTGGCGTCGTGAGGCCCGTGGTGACGCGTTCGTCGGCGGTCGTGACGCCCAGCGTCCCGATCGACGCGGCGTGATGGCCGGCCATCCGCCACAATTGGCGGGTCATCTCGACGCAACTCGTCTTGCCGTTGGTGCCCGTGATCGCGACCGTCGTTGCGGGAAAGGGTGCGAAGAACGTCGCCGCAAGCTGCGCAAACCGTTCGCGCGGGGTCTCGTCGGCGATGTACGCTGCACCCTCGACCGCGAGGCCCGGCCGCGCGACGATGCCGATCGCGCCGGCACGGATCGCGTCGGCGATATAGTCCTCGCCATTGACGCGGGCGCCCTCGAACGCCCCGAAGATCGTCCCCGGTGCGACCTTGCGATGGTCGATCGCGAAGCCCGTAACGTTGCCGTCATACGCGTCGCACGGTGCAGATCCGTGCGCTGATGCCCCGCCATCGCTGACGGGGCCCTTACCGATCAGCGTTGCCAGTTTCATGCACCGATCCTCATGTATCGCCCCTCATTCCGCACCGGACGTCGGCTTTGCGCCAAAGGCCGGCGTGCCCGGCGCATGCCACAACAGCGGCAACAAGTCGCTTTCGTCAATGTCGCGGTTCGCATCGGGAATGACGCCGAGCATCGATCCGGTCCGGCTGATCACGCGCGATACCACCGGCGCCGCGGTCCAGGCCGCAGTGGTGAAACCGTAAGATTCCTTGTTACCCTTGGCGGAATCGAGCGTCACCACGACGACGTAACGCGGCGCGTCCATCGGGAAGGCAGCGGCAAAGGTCGAGACGTTGGTGTGCTTGTTATAGCCCCCCGCCTGCGCGATCTCGGCCGTACCGGTCTTGCCGCCGACGCGGTAGCCGGGCGCCTCGCCCTTGCGGCCCGTGCCATATTGCACGACCAGCCGCAGCAGCTGCCGCATCCGCGCGCTCGTCGTCGTGCTGATCACGCGTCGCCCGGCGGGGATATGCGCCGGATCGATCTTCAGCAGCGTCGTCGGGCGCCAGATCCCGCCATTCACCAACGTCGCATAGGCGTTGGCGAGGTGCAGCGGCGTTACCGCGATCCCGTGCCCATAGGCCGACGTCATCAAGGTCGTGCGCGCCCAGAAGGTCGGCCAGATCGGCCGGCCCTTCTCGCGCAGTTCGATATCGGGCTTCGTGTCGAAGCCGAGCTTGCGGAACATGTTCTGCATCCCGGCCGCACCGATCTGATCGGCGATCCGCGCGGTCGCGATGTTCGACGAATAGATCAGCGTCTCGGGGATGTTCAGCCAGCGCTTTTCTTCATCGCCCGGATCGTCGTGGATCGTGTAGCCGCCGACGCGCAGCGGGACGGTCGCGTCGAAGCGCCGCGCCATCGAGGTGACGGTGCCCGAATCGATCGCCGCCGCCATCGCGATCGGCTTGAACACCGACCCCAGCTCGTACACGCTCTGCGTACCCATGTTGCGCAGTTGCTCGGTGCCCGCCATGCCGACCCGGTTGGGGTTGAAGACCGGCATCGACGTCATCGCGATCACTTCGCCGGTGTCGACGTCGAGGACGATGCCCGCCGCGCTCTTGGCCTGGAACGACGCGACCGCACGCGCGAGCTCGCTTTCCATCGCCGCCTGGACGCGCGTGTCGATCGACAGCGCGACCGGCGCGCCGTTCAGCGCGGGGTTGGTCAGCCGCTCGTCGAGGACGCGCTCCATCCCCGACATGCCGTGGCCGTCGGTCGACAGGAACCCCAGCGCATGCGCCGCCATGGTCGATTGCGGATACAGGCGCTGCGTCTCGCGCGCGAACACGATCGCGGGTTCGCCGATCGCGTTGACCTGCTCGACCAGAGCGGGCGACGCGCGGCGTTGCAGGTAGCTGAAATTCACATCCTTGGTCAGCAGACCGTAGAAAAAGGCCTGGTTGCCGCGATCGGGCATCAGCGCTGCCAGCCGCGCGGCGATCTCGGTCGGATCGCCGATCATCTTCTTGGGATGCACCGCGATCGTCCATGCGTCGATCGTCCTGGCCAGCGGCGCGCCATTGCGATCGACGATATCGCCGCGCGCCGCGATCGCCGCGGCGCGGGCGCCGGGATCGCTCAGCGACGACTGGATCGCGAGCACGCCGAGCCGGCCGATCACGACCAGCACCGCAGCCCCGAACAGGAACATCAACATCATCAGGCGCGTGTGCGCCGTCGCGACCAGCGCGTGGCGCTGCGTTGCGGTACGCCGCTCGGAAACCGGCCGGGCGACGAGAGTGGTCAACGCAGACGCCCTGCCTCGGCCCGGGCGCCGCTCAGGATCGAACCCAGCGTGTTGTCGGACAGCAGCTTGCGGTCGAGCATCGCGACTGCCTGCGGACGGACCTTGGCGACCGCGGCGAGGCGCTCGGGAGCGGCCGCGCGGACGATCGCCGTGTCGGTGGCGCGGGCGGTCTGGACGGTGGCGCGGACAGTGACGGGCTTGAGTGGCGCTGCGGCAGCGACGGCCTGCACGGCGACGTCGACCGCCTGCGGTGCCGCGGCGGCGGCCGCAACCGGCAGCGACGGCACGAGCAGCTGCGCGGTCTGGACGGTGGCGCCCGCGGGCCCGCCGATCTGATTCACGTCGAGGCTGGCGAGGGCCGATTCGCTGGCGACGAACTGCCCCGCGGTCGGCGCGGACAGCGCCAGCGTATCGCCGTTCCAGCGCTCGAGCTGCGCGAGGTTCGCGCGCGTGTCGAATTCGGTCTCGAGCGCGCGGATATCGCGCTCGGCCGACCGGATCTGGCCGTTGACGGTCTCAAGCTTCTTGCGCTCGGCGGCCACCTGCAGCGAAACGAGGTAAAAGCCGAGCACGACGGCAACGCAGCCACCGAACCAGCCCACACCCTTCAACCGATACGCCGCCGTCATGTCGTCACCTCTTCCGTCCAAGGTTGCGCGGAGGTCCGCCGCGCCGTTCGTAAAGTCGCAGAGCGTGCGCGCGGATTACGCGCCAGCTCGTCCTCGCCGGCGCGCACGGGGCGGCCAACATCGGTAAAACTCGGTTCTACCACGGTTTTTGCCTGTGGAAGATGACGGGAACCTGAAGGCGCACTGCCCGACCGCGTGCGCAGGAACCGCTTCACCATGCGATCCTCCAGGCTGTGGAAGGTCACGATGGCGAGCCGTCCGCCGGGCTTGAGCGCGCGCTCCGCCGCCAGCAGGCCATCGGCGAGCTCGCCGAGTTCGCGGTTGATATGGATCCGGATCGCCTGGAACGCGCGCGTCGCCGGGTCCTTCTTGTCGTGCGCCTTGTACCCCAGCGCGCGACGGACGACATGCGCGAGCTCGCCGGTACGCGTCATCGGTCGTGCGGCAACGATCGCCCGCGCGACGCGACGCGACTTGGGCTCGTCGCCAAAATGATAGAGGACGTCGGCGATCTCGTCCTCGTCGGCCTCGTTGACGAAATCGGCGGCGGTCATGCCCGCCTGCGCCATCCGCATGTCGAGCGGTCCGTCCGACTGGAAGGAAAAACCGCGCTCGGCCTGGTCGAGCTGCATCGACGAGACGCCGATGTCGAGCGTGATGCCGTCGACGGGCAACGCGTCGCGTGCCTCGAGTTCGGCGACCATCGCGGAAAAGTCGGCGGCAACCAGCGTCAGCCGCTCCTCGCCATCGGCCCAGTCCTGTCCGGCGGCAATCGCGTCGGGGTCGCGGTCAAAGGCGATGACGCAGGCGCCGCGCGACAGCAGCGCCCGCGTATAGCCGCCCGCGCCGAACGTCCCGTCGACGATCGTCTCGCCGGGGGCAGGGGCGAGCGCGGCGATCACCTCGTCGAGCAGGACCGGAATGTGCGGGGCGGCGGGGATCGTCTCGCTCACAGCGAAATCCCCTTTTCGGCCATGTAGAAGCGCGCCATCTCCTTGACGACGGGGGGCATGTCGTCGGTCGCTACCAGCGCCGCGGGATCCCAGATCTCGATATAGTCGAGGACGCCGTAGAAGAATGCGTGCCCCTTTATCCCGGCATAGAAGCGCGGGAAGGCGGGCATGATGAAGCGGCCCGAGCCATCGAACGGCACGGCCTCGCCCGACGCCGCGCGACGTTTGATGTTATAGTCATATTCGCCGTCTTCACGGGTATTCTCGGCCTCGCGGCGGTCGAGCTTTTCGGCGAGCAGCGCGACATAACCCGGATCATAGGCGACCAGGCAGCGGTTCTTCTGGTGTGCGCCGATGATGATGGTTCCGCCGTCCTTGCCGTTCGCCTTGGGGGCATTTGCCGACAAGATCGTCCGAAGAGCGGAAGGGATGGCTACCCGGCCCTTGTCGTCGACAAGGCCGATGCCATCTCCTTGATATCGCCCTCGATCCGACACGCCAATATCCCGCGAATGGCGCGCACGTCTTCCCGCCTCGAACCGCAGCCTTCGCCGCGGCCCGGCCGCGCAATCGCGAACGGTGAACGTGCCCCTGTGTTAATCTCCGTCTATCACAGCGGAACGGGGACGCAACGGGATATTTGGGGATTTCCGGGAATCAAGCGCTGTATTGCCCTTGATCCGGGACCATGTGCCCTGCCGGGACGGCCCGGTGCGCACATTGATCTACGGCAAGATCGAGTCGACCCTGGCATGCGGACGCGCTGCGTGTCAGCGTGGTCCCGTGATTTCCCCGGCGCGGCAGCGACGGAAAGCCCGGATCAGTTCGGAGTAGCGGGTGCCTGTGCGTTGACGCTGGGTGCGAGGCCCATTTCCGCGAGTGGCTCGTCAGAGCCATCGGCGGCGGCGGTCGTATTCGACACGGCCATGTTCGCGACGACATCGGCCTGCGCCGAGCCGGCGGCGACCACGGGTCGTTCGCGCGTCGCCGACCCGATGATCGCGCTGGCGAGCCCGATGAAGATCACCACTGCGGCGAGCCCGATCATGCCGACCTTGATCCGCTGCATGGTTTGCGAAGGTGCGCGTTGCGTCTGCATCTTGTCGCGCGCATCTACCCGATCATCGCGCACTTGTCGAATTTCACCATCCCGCGGCGCGCCGCCGCCCTCGCTCACATCAGGCCCTTCGCCGCGCGCCATTCGGGATTGTACAGCGTCGAGAGGTAGCGGAACCCCGTATCGCACAGGATCGTCGCGATCCGCTTGCCCGGTCCGAGTTGCCGCGCCAGCGCGACTGCGCCCGCGACGTTGATCCCCGACGACAGGCCGAGGCACAGCCCCTCCTCGTCGAGCAACTGCCGGGTCCAGGCATAGCCTTCCGCATCCGAGATCCGGAACTGCGTATCGATCGGCGCGCCGTCGAGATTGGCGGTGATCCGCCCCTGCCCGATGCCTTCCGCAACCGAGGACCCTTCGGACTTCAGCTCGCCATGCGCATAATAGTTATACAGCGCAGCGCCGTGCGGATCGGTCAGCGCGATGCAGATCGCCTCGTCCTTCGCCTTCAGACCCAGGCCGACGCCAGCGATCGTCCCGCCCGTCCCCGCCGCGCAGGTGAAGCCATCGATCCGCTCGTCCATCTGCCGCCACAACTCTTCGGCGGTACCGATGATGTGCGCGTGGCGATTGGCGGTGTTGTCGAACTGGTTCGCCCAGATCGCGCCCGGCGTCTCCTCGGCGATGCGCCGCGACGTGTGCACGAAATGACACGGGTTGGAAAAGGCGGCGGCGGGCACGAGCACGAGTTCGGCACCCAGCGCGCGCAGCGTGTCCATCTTCTCGCGACTTTGCGTCTCGGGCATCACGATGATCGTCTTGTAGCCCTTGGCATTGGCGACCAGCGCCAGGCCGATCCCGGTATTGCCCGCGGTCCCCTCGACAATCGTCCCGCCCGGCTGGAGCAGGCCGCGTGCCTCGGCATCCTCGACGATGAACAGCGCAGCGCGATCCTTGATCGAGGCGCCCGGATTGGTGAATTCGCACTTGCCGAAGATATCGCACCCCGTCGCGTCGCTCGGGCCCTTCAGTCGCACCAGCGGCGTATTCCCGATCAGGGCAAGCGTATCGGGGGCGGTCAGCGTGTCGGATCTCATCTGCATCGCCTGTAGATGGCGCCACTCCCGGTCCGCCACAAGCGCGCTAAAACTATCCACCGGACAAGCCGGCGCACCAAGCCCCGTCAGGCCGCCCCTTTCACGCCGCGTCGCTCCTCACCGCTTCGATGCGGGCCTGAACGCAATCCAGCGCGTCGGACAATTTGGCGCCGAGCAGCAATTCACCCCCCTCGTCGGCCAGGCAGAGCGCCTGGGTGATGAGCGTCGATATCGCCGACAGGCGCTCGGCGACAGGAATTTGGCCCGGCATGCAACGTCCTCTTACAACGGTTCCGTGAAATATAGTGGCAGATGCGTGACATCGGACGACCCCGGTGCCTTTATTCCCCCGCCGCTACCGGTCGAATGTGGTGGCGCAACACTGCCGGGCGCCATCGCCGATGCGACGAACCGGCGCATCCCGGGGATGACCCGTCCCGCCGCGCGCGCATCGCGGCCGCTACGGCTTGACGCGATTTGCTGCATGCGCGAAGCCCCGAAGATATGAAGAAGACGCTCCCCCTCACCGCCGTCGCCGCGCTGCTCGCGCTGGCTGCCTGCAACTCCAAACCGGCTGCACCCGAGGTGGTCGACAGCAATCCCGATCCGATGGCGAACCAGCTCGCCAATGCGGCACCGGTCGAGCTGCCGCCGTCGATCAAGTCGGAGCAGACGATGCGCTGCAAGGACAACAGCCTGGCCTATGTGACCTTCTTCCAGGGGGGCAAGCAGGCCGTGGTTCGTCTCAAGGAAGGCGGTCCGGCCACGACGCTCAAGGCGCCTGCCGAGGGTGAGCCACTGGTCGCCGACGGCGGCTGGTCGATGACGGGCACCGAGAAGTCGATCGAGCTGACCCAGCCGGGCAAGCCCGGCCAGACCTGCCACACCTGATCCTTCAGCCGGCCACGGCCGGATGATCCCGCGCCCCGGACGACCGCCAGCGTCGCCCGGGGCGTTGTTATGCCGCGATGCCTTGCCATTGGCGTCGCACGACGGCACGCTGGCCGTCATGGCAACCATCGCGATCTACAGCCTGAAGGGCGGCGTCGGGAAGACCACGCTGGCGGTCAATCTCGCCTGGTGTTCGGCAACCCGGTCGGCACGCCGCACGATCCTCTGGGACCTCGACCCGCAGGCCGCGAGCAGTTTCCTGCTGCACGGTACCGCCGGGCGGGATCAGGCCCAGGCGATGTTCTCCCGCGATATCAGCGTCGCCAAGCGCGCCCAGCCGACGCCGGTCGCGAAGCTCGACCTGATTACCGCCGACGCCTCGCTCCGCGGTCTCGACCAGCTGTTTCACACGCTCGACAAGAAAAAGCGGCTCGGCAAGTTGATCGGCGCGCTGACCGATTATGATCGCGTCCTGCTCGACTGCCCGCCGGGTCTTACCGAAACCGCCGATCAGGTGATGCGCGCCGCCGATCTGATCGTCGTCCCCGTCATCCCCTCGCCGCTGTCGCAGCGCGCCTATGAGGAGGTGATCCGCCATCTCGGCGGCAAGGTGCCCGTGCTGCCCGTCCATGCGATGGTCGATCGCCGGCGGCGCCTGCATGCCGACGCGCTGGCCGCCAACCCCGACTGGCCGGTCATTCCAATGAGCAGTGTGATCGAGGCGATGACCGTACAACGCGCGGCGGTCGGGGCCTTCGCACCGCGCTCGACCGCCGCGGCGGCGTTCGATCAGCTGTGGCGGACGATCGAACACCGGCTGGCGGCGGGGTCGGCAGCGGGCTAAGGCGCGACCGATGGATATTCTCGATCCGCGCCTCGTGCTTGGCGGCTATGCGGCCGGCGTCTTCCCGATGGCCGACAGCCGCGACGCGATCGACGTCTACTGGGTCGAGCCGCGCCAGCGCGCGGTCCTGCCGCTCGACGGGTTCCGGCTCTCACGCTCGCTGCGCAAGACCATCGTCGCGGACCGCTTCCGCGTCACCGTCGACACTGCGTTCGGCCAGATCCTCGCGCTCTGCGCCGAAAGCGTTGAGGGCCGGCCCGAGACGTGGATCAATGCGGGGATCGAGCGGGTCTTCCACACACTGCATCTGATGGGCTTTGCGCATTCGGTCGAATGCTGGGACGGCGACCGGCTGGTCGGCGGGCTATACGGGCTGGCGCTCGGGCGGGCCTTTTTCGGCGAAAGCATGGTCAGCCGCGCGACCGACGCGTCGAAGGTCGCGCTGGCGCATCTCGTCGCGCGGCTGAAGGCCGGCGGCTTCGATCTGCTTGATTGCCAGTTCCAGACTTCGCATCTCGAATCGCTCGGCGCAATCGAGATCGAGCGTGCCGATTATATCGCGTTGCTCGCCGCGGCGCTCGACGGGGTGGTCGGCTCGACCGGCTCGTCCGGTGCGGCTGCATCATTGGCCGCCACCGGGGATTTCTTCGCACTCGACCGCGCCGCCGCAGGTGCGCCCGACGATGTCGTATCCGGCCCGGTCGCGGGGAAGGTCATCGCGCAGCTCTTGGTCCAGACGTCGTAGATCGGATGCTGCACCGCGTTCAGCGCGGGGCGCTCCTTGTACAACCAGCCCGAAAATGTCCGCCGCCATTTCTTGTCGACGCCGCGGACGATCACCTGGACAAAGGCCCCCGTCAGTTGTTCGGGCTCCCAGGGCGCGGTCTGTTCGCAGGCGCGCAGGCGGAGGACGACGTCGCCCATCCGGGTCGCCTGTCCTGGCTTCAACGTGACGTCGCGCGTCACGCCGTTCCGCTTGTTGAGCAGGCCGATCACCGCGACGCGCTCTGCCATCGGCGTCCCGCCATTGGCGAGCGCCGCGCCGCCCGTGTCGATCGTCTCGACCGACCCGTCACCGGCCTGATCGCCGCCCGGCAGATCCTGCTGGACCACGACGGTCGTATCGGCCTTGCGGTTCGTCCAGGCGCGATAGCCGAACCAGCCACCGACCGCGAGAACCACGACCAGGATCGCCGCAGCGATCCGGCGCTGCATCACTCAGGCACCCACGCTTCGTAATCGCCGGTCGCCGCAGCGCGCTGGCCACCCTTTTCCATCGCGCCCGTCGGGCGATAGGCGAGTGCGGTACCCGTCAGATTCGGCAGGGCGGGCTTCTGCCAGGGGCGGACCGGCGGCAGGGCACGATCGGGCACGTCGGCGACCTGATGGTGCAGCCAGCTGAACCAGGCGGGCGGTACCCGGCTGGCGTCGGTCGCACCCTGATAGATCACCCAGCGACGCGGATTACCCGCGGTATCCTTGCCGCCTTCATAATAGACGTTGCCGAGCGCGTCCTCGCCCATCCGCGTCTTGCCGCGGAGCCCGAATTTGGTGCCGAGCGTGGCGCCGTTCCACCAGGTGAAGGTCGATGCGAGAAATCCCATAGCCGCCGCTTAGCGGGTGCGCGCCGCGCCATCAACCTCGAACGCAGTGCCGGCGCCATGGCAAGACGGCGCTGTGTCGTGGATATGGCGGTTCAGCCCGGCGCGCCCGGCCATTCGACACGGTCGCCCTCGGCGATGCCGAGTTCCCCGGCACGCCCGCCCATGATCTCGAGCACCGCGCCGACGGGTTCGCCCGACGGGATCTGCGCTTCGGAGAAGGGGATCGTGTTCTCGGCGATCCGCGCGATCGTCCGGTCGGCGCGGATATAGATGATGTCGAGCGGGCTCGGCGTGTTCTTCATCCAGAAATTCGCCTCGCGCGGCCCGCTGCCGTCGGTCGGATAGGGCCAGAACAGCATGCCCCGATTCGGCTTGAGATCGGTCCGGTACATCAGCCCGCGGGCCTGCTCCGCCTCGGTCTTGGCGCTCTCGACGGTGAACACATGCGCGCCGTTCGCGCTGTGGATCGTCACGGCCAGCGTCGCGGCGGCCTGACCCGGTGCAGCACCGGTGCCCGTGCCGGTCGCAGTGTCTGCGGCGGTAGCGTCTGGGGCGGCGGAGTCGCCGGCCCGAGCGTCGCCGTTCGAACACGCGCAGAGGCCGAGCGCCAGAAGCGCGGCGAAGACGGTTTTACTCATTACATATATCCCCGGTTGCGGCGGGCCGGTTACCACGCCGGCGCGGATCGCTCCACCGTGACGGCCAGCGGCCCCTTGCGACCGGTCACGATTCGCGCCTGCAACGGCTGATCGGGCTCAACGACGTCGATCCCCGCCCGCCGCAGCGTTTCCATATGGATGAACACGTCACTGTCGTCGCTTGCCCGTACCAGGAAGCCATAGCCCTTGAGCCGGTTGAACCACTTGACGACGACGGGTTCGAACGGGCCTGCGGCATCGATCAGCGCGACCGGATCGATCCGGTCGACCGGCGCCGCCGTGCCCGGTCGTACCGCCGTCTCCTCGACTGCGCCGCTCAGATCGATCGACAGGACCTCGCGCGCCTGGAAGCCACGCCCGCGCTGCACCGCGACCACGTCGACCCGCGCGCCCTCTGGCAGGCTGCGCCGGCCATGCGGCTGGAGCACCGAGAAATGGATCAGGATATCGCCGATCGCCGTATCGTCAGCGACCGCGAAGCCGAAACCGCGCGTCACATCGAACCATTTGATCACCCCGCCGAGCACCAGCGGCTCCGCGACAGCCTGCTCCACGCCCTGCCCGATGTCCGAAATTGCGCGCGGTCCTGCAGCCGCCACCGCGTCCGGTACCGTGTCCGGCCTGTCCCCGTCATATTGCGCTTCACTACGCATCGTTACGCACCCCTGCACCTTGCTAGCACGCTTCGTCGCAGCCGCAACAACCTGCAATGCGTCTTCAGTCAAAATCTGTCGTATCGATTGTTTCAGACGGGGACGCGGCAAGAATTTTGCGTGCCAGATCGAAACCGTGGCCGGCGCGCACCATCGCGCTGAGCTGCTTTTGCCGCAGCGCACGATTCTCGGCCCCACCCCCGTCGCTATTCTCCGACCGGGCATACGGGCCCAGCCGCTTGCGCTTCGCATAGGCCAGCGCCGCATCGACGTCGCGCGCCGCGATTTCGGGGGCCAGCGCATCGGCATCGGCCTCGTCGATCCCCGCCTCGCGAAACGCCCCCGCGACGCGCCGCGCACCCAGGCCGCGGCGCTGCATCGCTGCCGCCCGCGCCTC
>NZ_JPJC01000190.1:29343-31474 GCF_000733135.1 Sphingomonas sp. FUKUSWIS1 | reverse complement strand
CGCGAGCCTCTGCGCCAGCCCTTCGGGATCGGCGGGTGGCACCGCCGGACCGGTTTCGGGCGCCTCGACCCAGCCGCGCTCGCGCACCTTGCGCCGCAGATAATCGCTCAGGCGGCCGCGCGTGGTCGCGAATCGCTCGACATAGCGCAGCGCCAATCCCTCCAGTCCCGCGGCATCCAGCGGTTTTGGCGGGCGTTTCTCCTGTCTTTCTCGGCGGCGATCCTGGGTCACGCCATCATTGTGCCACACTGGGATAGGATTTTGAACGCCACGACCGTGCATGGCTGGCCTTTGCACGGTCTCAAGCGGCGGATGTCCTCGGACAGGCCGCGACGTGGAAGACAGGACGCACATGACGATCGACACCTTTCAGACGACGGCGACGAACGGGCTGGTAAAGCCTGCGGTCGCACCGTCGGCCGATCCGATGCCGGCGCAGCGCACGGCGACCCCCACTGCGGACACGCTGCCGCGCCGCTTCGCCGACTTCGCGACACTTGGCGAGGCGCTCGACTATGCGGCGACGGGGCAGCGCGGCCTCAACTTCCATGACGCGCGCGGTACGCTCAGCCAGCCCTATCCCTATGCGACGCTGCGCCGCGACGCGCTGGCGATGGCGGATCGCCTGATCGCCGCCGGCGTCGCCCCTGCCGACCGCATCGCGCTGGTCGCCGAGACCGGCCCAGAATTCGCCGCGCTGTTCTTCGGTGTCGTCTATGCCGGCGCCTGGCCGGTGCCGCTGCCCCTGCCGACGTCGTTCGGCGGCCGCGATTCCTATATCGAACAGCTTCGCGTCCAGCTTTCCAGCTGCGATCCCAAGATGCTGATCTTCCCGCCCGAGCTCGCGCAGATGGCGAGCGAGGCGGCGCGTCTGGCGGGCACGCACGGGATCGACTGGTCCGAATTCGCGACCCGCGAAGCCCCCGCCGCCACGCTGCCCGAGGCACGTCCGGACGACATCGCCTATCTGCAATATTCGAGCGGCTCGACGCGGTTCCCGCACGGCGTCGTCATCACGCACGAGGCTTTGCTCAACAATCTTGCTGCGCACAGCCACGGCATGGAAGTCTGCGACACCGATCGCTGCGTGTCCTGGCTGCCCTGGTATCACGACATGGGGCTGGTCGGCTGCTTCCTGTCGCCGATCGCCAATCAGGTCTCGACCGATTACCTCAAGACCGAGGATTTCGCGCGCCGTCCGCTCGCCTGGCTCGATCTGATCAGCCGCAACACCGGCACGACGCTCAGCTATTCGCCGACCTTCGGCTATGACATCTGCGCGCGCCGCATGTCGTCGCAGACCAAGGCGAGCGACCGGTTCGACCTGTCGCGCTGGCGCGTCGCGGGCAATGGCGCCGACATGATCCGTCCCGACGTGATGCAGTCGTTCGTCGACGCCTTCGCCGATGCCGGGTTCCAGGCCTCCGCCTTCCTGCCCAGCTACGGCCTCGCCGAAGCGACGCTGGCGGTATCGCTGATGCCACCGGGCGAGGGGATCCGTGTCGAGCTGGTCGAGGAAACCCAGCTGTCGGGCGGTGCGCGCGGCGAAGACCGCCCGCAGCGCTACCGTGCGATCGTCAATTGCGGCAAGCCGGTGCGCGACATGACGATCGAAATCCGTGAAGAGGACGGCACGCCCCTCCCCGAGCGTGCGATCGGCAAGGTCTGGTGCAAGGGCAAGTCGGTAATGGTCGGCTATTTCCGCGACGACGCCGCCACCGCGGCGTGCATGTCCGACGGCTGGCTCGATACCGGCGACATGGGCTATATGTCCGACGGCTATATCTACATCGTCGGCCGGGCGAAGGACATGATCATCGTCAACGGCAAGAACCACTGGCCGCAGGACATCGAATGGGCGGTCGAGCAGCTGCCCGGGTTCAAGGCGGGCGACATCGCCGCGTTCGCGATCACAACCCCGGGGGGCGAGGAAACCCCCGCCGTCCTCGTCCAGTGCCGCAGCTCCGACGAGGGTGAACGCCTGCGCCTGCGCGACGAGATCCGCGAACGCGTCCGCTCGGTGACGGGCATGAACTGCGTGATCGAATTGATCCCTCCCCGCACGTTGCCGCGCACCTCGTCGGGCAAGCTCAGCCGCGCCAAGGCGCGCAACCTGTACCTGAGCGGCGAC
>NZ_JPJC01000190.1:22915-29217 GCF_000733135.1 Sphingomonas sp. FUKUSWIS1 | reverse complement strand
CCGTCCCGCCAGTGCGGCGGGACAGTCGCGGCCCCTGCCCCCGACCCGGTTATTTTTCACAACGCAGGGGATGGGAACGTTGCGATAACCAACGTGCATTAAGCCCGGCGGTGTGAACAGCCAGTCGCCTTCCGGATCCGATACGCCCCCGCCGACCATGCCGGCGCGTACACGAATGTCGACGCATCACATGCCCATCGATATGCGCGCGCTGCTCGCGCTGTCGGAAGGGTGCGATCCCAGGGAATGGGGCCGGCTTCGCGCGGCGCAGCTCGACGCCGGCCGGCAACTCGCCTGGTTCGCCCTCGCCGCCAACCTGCTCGCGACCGCCGTCTGTGCCGCATTGCTCTATCCCCGGATGCCGTTCTGGCAGGTCGCGTCATGGTCGATGCTTCTGATCGCGGGGACCGTGTGGGTGACCGTCCGCCGCCGCCTCGCTCCCTCGCGCGCTGCCGGGCATGGCGGCAGGACGGATATCCGGGCAACCTTGTGGGAGGGGGGCAGCCTCGCTTTGGCTTGGTCGGTCATCCCGGTTTTCTTCTGCCCGCAAGTCCCGGTTGCAACGAGCATCGGGCTCGGGCTCACGCTGATGATCGTGATGACGGGGGCAGCCTTCGCGATGGCGCCGCTGCCGCTCGCCACGCTCATGTTCATCGGCACGCTCGGTTTCGTATCGTTCGTCCAGCTCATGCTGATGCACGCGGTTGCGATCGCCGGGGGGGTGCTCGCCTTCACGCTGTTGTTGATGACCGCCTGCCTCAGCCGGACGCGCGCGCTGGTCACGATCCACAATGCGCAGGCGGTGCTCGACGAACGCGACGAGACGATCAGCGTGCTCCTGCTCGAGTTCGAGGAAAGCGCAGCCGAATGGCTGTGGGAGACCGACGCGACACGACGCGTCATCCGGCCCAGCGCCCGTTTCGCGCGGGCGTGCGGTCGCGCGCCGGCGGATATCGACGGCATGCCGATCCTCCAGCTGCTCGCCGGACCATCCTGGGACAGCGGCACGTTCGCGGCAGGCCTGCGCGCGCTTGCCGAAAAGCTGCGCAACCGGGACAGCTTCGTCAACCTGAGACTGCCGATCCGCTTCACCGAACAGGAGCGCTGGTGGCAGCTGGCCGCCGCGCCGCGATACGACGACCGCGGGATATTCTGCGGCTTTCGCGGCGTCGGCGCGGATGTCACGGACCAGCGCGCGTCCGCGGACAAGATCAACCGCATGGCGCGCTTCGACACGTTGACCGGGCTGCCCAACCGCCGGCTGATCACCGAGACGCTGTCAGACGCGATGATCGCGGCGGAGGCCTGTGGCGGACGCTGCGCGTTCATGATGCTCGATCTCGACCGGTTCAAGGCGGTCAACGACACGCTCGGCCACCCGGTCGGCGACCGGCTACTGTGCCAGGTCGCGGAACGGCTCGGCCATATGATGAGCGCGAACGAATCCTGCGGGCGGCTTGGCGGCGACGAGTTCGCGCTCGTCGTCCGCGACGCCAGCGATACGGGCGCGGTCGAGGAGCTCGCCGGACGCATCATCACCGCATTGTCGCGGCCCTACGACGTCGATCACTATACGCTGCATATCGGCGCCAGCATCGGGCTTGCCTTCGGGCCGCGCGACGGGCGCACGTCGGAGATGCTGATCCGGTCCGCCGATCTGGCGCTCTATCGCGCCAAGGATGCCGGTCGCGGTGTGTTTCGCGTCTACGAACCCGCGCTTTACGTCCAGGCGGAGGAGCGGCGGGTGCTTGAGATCGCGCTGCGCGGCGCACTCGATCGGGGTGAGATGTCCCTCGCCTATCAGCCGATCATCGACACGCAGGGCGGCATGCTGCGCGGCTTCGAGGCGCTGCTGCGCTGGGAAAGCCCGGAGTTCGGCATGGTCCCGCCGTCCCGCTTCATCCCGCTCGCCGAAGACGCACGGATCATCGCGCAGATCGGCGCCTGGGTCCTGCGCACCGCCTGCGCCGAAGCCGCGAGTTGGCCGGAGGGTCTGCGCATCGCCGTCAACGTATCGCCGGTCCAGCTGCAGAATGACGGTTTCGTCACGACCGTCGCGACCGTGCTCGCCGACAGCGGACTGTCAGCCGACCGGCTCGAGCTCGAGGTTACCGAGGGCGTCTTCCTGCGCGAGGATCGTGGCGCGACGACGACCCTCGCGCGTATCCTCGACCTTGGCGTACGCCTGAGCCTCGATGATTTCGGCATTGGCCACTCGTCGCTGGGCTATCTCAGCCGCACCCGCTTTTCCTCGATCAAGATCGACGGCAGCTTTGTCCGTGCCGCAGCGCGCGGCGGCCGTGAGGCGCTGGCGATCATCCGCGCGGTGGTCGCGCTCGCGCAAAGCCTCGACATCGCGACCATCGCCGAAGGCGTGGAGACGCAGGACGAGCGCCAGCTTGTCGCGGCACTCGGCTGTACGCACGCGCAAGGCGATCTGTTCGGCCGCGCGCTCCCCGTCACCGAAACCCGCACGCTGGCGGAGCGCGACTGGACTGATTCGGCCGCGGCCTGATGTCGCAATGACGCGTCAGCCGAGCATCCCGGCATAGCTTTGCAGCGGCGGCGGCAGCAGGATCGCCCGGGCCAGACACCCCCGACGACGACGACCAGCGCGCACAGGCTGATCTGCATCGACCTGCGCCGGTCGTGCACCCGATCAGCGCCAGAAGGCTTTCCGGTCGAGCAGCGCCGAGTGCGCCGCGGCAGCGCGGTCGAGCCGCTTGGCGTGTTTGCGATCGTCGACCAGCGCCGCTTCATTATCCTCCATCCCCAGCCGGGCGAGGATCGCGGGCACCGTTGCCGCGTCGTTCAGCGTGCCGAGCCGGTCCTGCAGCGTTTCGAGCGTCGAGACGAACTTGGCCTGCCGCTTTTGCTGCGCCGTATCGGCGAACAGGTCCGCGAAGAATTCCGTCGCATAGCGCAGCGTCTTGGCGTCCTTGCGGATCGCATGGCGTTCGTCGTCCGTCAGCAGCGCGAGCGATGGCGCGCCAATCTTGAGCGCCTTGCGTCGCTTGCGGAGCGCCGCCGCTGCAAATTCGCGGGCGGGCGCCTCGCGCACCTCCCGCGTCGCGTCCGCCGTCGACCAGTCGCCGACCGCAAGCCACTGCGTCAGATCGAGCATCACCGCCCGCACGCGCGACGACTCCAGCGCCACATCGACCTCGTCATAGGCCAGACCGCGCGCCGCCTCGATCCGGTCAAAGACGTCCCCCGCGCCCAGCTTCGCCGCCGCCATGTCCGCCAGCACGTCGAGATCGCGCGCCTGCCCCAGCGTCTGCGCCAGCCAGCGCAGCTCGGACCGGAAATGGGCCGTCTGCTCGCGTCCCAGCACGCGCTTGAAGAGCCCGAGCGCGGCGCGCGTCCGCCGCAACGCGACACGCGCCTGGTGCAGCGCTTCCGGCGCGCGCGTCTCGAGCAGGATCGTCTCGTTCAGCCGATAATGCCGCAGGCAGGCGCCAATAACCATCCGGAGCGCCTCGATCGTCGTCGCGTCGCCATCGAGCGATACCGGCTCGGCCTTGAAGGCGCGACGCACCGGCCCGGTCAGGCCGTAACCGCGCTCGGACTTGGTCACGACGCCGAGCCGCAGCGGCACCATATCCGCGATCCGGCGGGCCAGCGTGAACAGCGCGGTCGGGTCGCCGCGCTTGAGTTCGATCTCGACTTCGCAGACCGGCGACTGCCGCTCGCCAACCCGGACCATCCCGCGGTCCAGCACGAGCTCGATCTCCGCCCCGTTCTCGCTGATCTCCCAGCTGCGTCGTTCCACCGACACGGTGAAGGCCGGCGCGAGCCGTTCGGTCGTCCCGTCGAGCAGCGCGAAGACCGGCGTGGTGTCGTCGAGACGCGGACGATCGTCCATGACCGGCCGTTCCCATTCGGGGCGTGAAAACAGCCCGGCGCCCTTTGCCGGGTCGATCTTGATCGTCTGGATCCGCGTATCGCCCGCGCGCCGGATCCGCAGCGACGCGCCGTGCTTCCGTAGCGTTTGCTCGGGCGTGTCGAAATAGATCGCCTCGAGCATCGTGGTACGGGTCGCCTCATCCGACGGCAGTTCGCGCGCGACCTGGTCCGCGGCGTCCGCCGTCAGGACGAGCTTCAATTCAACTTCCTGCATCATCCGCGTATCCGATCTGCGTCCCCCCTCGACATAACGCATATCGGCGATTGAAGGGCCAACCGGATGTGCCCGCTGCGGCTAGCTTGGCAGCTCGTCGCGGCGGCCACGGCCGTCATGGACGGTGCGGATGATGCTGCTGACACTGACCGGGGGCGTCGGGATGTGCAGCGCCTGCGTCGGTGTACCGATCACCGCCGCGCGGGCACGCAGGCTGGATTTCAGGAACAACGTCTCCGATGCGAGGAAACGCCGCGGCGTCGTGCCGAGGAACGTTGTCGCGTCGCGCAGGAAATGGGACGCGTCGAAATAGCTGCTGTCGATCGCCGAATAATCGACATGGCCATCGGGCCGGATCAGCCGGATGAACGACCGCAGGAAGCGCGCGCGCCGCAACAGCATCTTGGGCAGCATACCGAAATGGCGGGTGGCGAGCCGCCTGAGCGCGTGCGTCTCGATCCCCAGCCGGTCGGCGACATCCTGCATCTCGATCACCCCGTCGGTCACCGTCAGCGCGGCGAATGCACGGATCAGTTCCTCCTGCGGGTGCCGGCGCTGGAACAGCGGTTCCAGCACGTCGTCTAGGAACGGCTTGATCATCGCATCGTCGGACAGCGCGTCGAGCCCCGTCGTCAGCCGGCGCGACACTTCCGGACCGAGCAGCGTCTCGAGCGGCACGATGCGGTTGCGGAAATCACCCGCCAGCCGCGACGTCATCCGGGACCAGCCGATCGCGCTGATTCCGATCCCGACCGCGACGCCGCCATGCGTGACGGTGCGAAACGCGCGGCTGGTCGGGCCGTAGAGACTGGCGCGCTCGAGCGGCCCGAACCGGTGGTTGCCGATCGCCACGGTGATCGGCCCCGCATCCGCCAGAATAGAAATCATAACTGGTGCAGGTAGATACCAGTTGACGAGCGGATTGCGATCACTGGCCGAATAGATCGCATATCCGGTCAGGCATTCGGCAAGGCTTGCCTGGGGCAAGTCATACCGCATCCGCATTCCCGGTGGCATCGCAAATTTTTCCGGCGATACACCCGGAGAGTGTGTTCCACCAAAAACTTGATCTACGTTCATACCACCCACTCGTTTCTGTACGGAAGTATCCGCGCGCTTGCGGCCTATGGCTATACTGCTTTGCAGCGAAATGCTAGTTGTCCTATAATCTGGCTTAGTATTGATTGGCTTCAATACTTTGCCCGTTCTTCGCCGGGTCTCGACATTGAAGACCGGCCACCGCCGCCGCCGTCCCGATGATGGACGTCGCGCTCGCGCCGCCTCGCGCGGCACAGCAGGGATGCGGGATTGATGGGGTTGACACTGGTATCGGCATCGCTTCTCGGTGCCGCCGAACCCATCAGGAAAGAACAGCGATGACAGTGATCGTAACCGGCGCCGCCGGCTTCATCGGCATGCATGTCGCGGACGCGTTGCTGGCACGTGGCGAGACGGTGTTCGGCATCGACGAATGCAACGCCTATTACGACCCCGCGCTCAAGGCGGCGCGGCTCGCCTATCTGCGTGACCGGCACGGCGCGGCCTTCACCTTCGCCAAGCTCGATTTCGCGGATACGCCCGCGCTCGACGCGGCGGTGGCAGGCCTCGACATCGACCGGATCGTCCATCTCGGTGCGCAGGCCGGCGTCCGCTACTCGATCGAGAATCCGATGGCCTATGCCCGGGCCAATCTGGTCGGGCATCTCAACATCCTCGAACTCGCGCGCGCGCGGCAAGTCCGGCACCTGGTCTACGCCTCGTCCTCGTCGGTCTATGGCGGCAATGACAGCGTGCCCTTCCGCGTCGAGGATCGCACCGACCGCCCGCTGTCGCTCTATGCCGCGACGAAGAAGTCGAACGAGCTGATGAGCGAGAGCTACGCGCATCTCTATCGCCTGCCGCAGACCGGGCTGCGCTTCTTCACCGTCTACGGCCCCTGGGGTCGTCCCGACATGATGATGTGGATCTTCACCAAGGCGATCCTCGCCGGCGAGCCCATTCCGGTGTTCAATGCAGGCCGGATGGAGCGCGACTTCACCTATATCGACGACATCGTCGCCGGCATCGTCGCCGCGCTCGATGCGCCGCCTGCGGATGACGGCCAGGCGAAGCCCGGCGGCAGCATGGGGCCGCACCGCGTCTACAATATCGGCAACAGTCGCGCCGAACAGCTCGGCGAGGT